>NZ_JBLEBI010000112.1:0-21989 GCF_047340315.1 Streptomyces sp. AF1A | reverse complement strand
GGGCAGGATCCGGCCCCGGGGCACGCGCACCGGGTCGGTGGCCGGCGGCGTCGCGGCCGTACCGGAGCCTGTCCGGGGCGCCTGCGGCCGCGCATCGAGCGTGTTCGTCGGGCGCGGCACGCTCCCGACGGACATGGCGAGCGGCCCGGCCGGGGTGCGCCGCGGCCATCCCCCGGACTTCGCCCCGGAACCCCGCTCGACACCGCACAGGTGCGCCGGCGATCGGCCGCCACCCACCACGTCGGACCCCTGGACCCGGGCCACCCGCACCGGGTTCATCGCCGCCTCCGGCCGTCGTCGGTGCCGGGTGCGCCCGGCGGCCGCACCGGGTGCGAGAGCCCCAGCCGCACCTTGCGGACCCCGTCCGAGAAGTGCACGAGCGGCTCCGCGGCGGGCGGGGGCAGCCCGACCGCCCGGGTGAGGGACTCCTCGACGCCCTCGAGCTCCGCCTCGCGCAGCGGCCAGGGCTCGTGCTCGACGGGTGTCTCCCACAGGGCGCCGAAACGGCGGGTGAAGGCCCGCCACCGCGAGGTCAGCCACACGTCCCGCCGGGTCGGCGTGACCGGCGCACCGCACCGCACGGCCACCCGGTAGGCGGGTCCGCCGCCCCGCCGCGTGCCGGAATAGGTCCGCACCCCCTGCTCCCGCGACAGCTCCAGACGGCCGGTGTGGTAGGGCACGCCCACCGCGCGGGCGGCGAGCATCACCGGGGAGGTCACCTCGATGGACAGGAACCACAGACCGTCCCGCCCGTCCCGGCCCCGCACATAGGTGCGCAGATTGGTCTCGAGGAAGGCCGGCAGGGCGGCCGGGGACCCGGGCGGGCGCACACCGGCCATGACGAACGGCGTCAGGCTCACCCACGCCGTGCCGTCGTACGTGTCCACCTCCAGTTTGTTCGGCAGCAGGCGCTGCACCTGGTCGGGGGCGTAGGGCCAGTGCACGAACGCCTGCGTCAGCCATCCGGCCCGCAGCGCCGGAACGTGCACGCGCTGCTCCGGTCCATACGACACCACGCGCACCGACTCCCCAGGGCGCCCCGGCCGAAACTCGCGGCGGTGCGACGGGCGGGCTCAGGCGGTGCTGCCGGACCGGCACGCCGCGCCCCGCTCGACCGCGAGGGCGGCGGGGACGGCCAGGTCCGCGATCCCGAGCCCGAATCCGCGCCCGAGTTCGAGCAGGGCGCGGGTGCGGCGGGGCGTGTCCCGGCGCAGGCCCGGCACGGCCGACCCGATGGCGGCACGATGGTGACGGGACCGAGGACGAAGGAGGCGACGGCCGTGCGCTCGGCGTCCTGCGGGCCCGTGCGGGCCGAGGGCGCGGCGGTCAGCCGCGGGACGCGGCGCGTACGGCCGCGTGCGCGGGATGTTCATGCCGTGACGGGTCGCCCGCCACGCCTCTCACGCGGCCGTCCGCGGCTTGGGCCGGCGTCCGCTAGGTGGCGCGGGTGCCGCCGCCCCGGCGGATCCGGCCGAGCAGGTCCCGGTGGTAGGCGGCGAGTTGACCGGCGGGCACGGGGGCCGGGCTGCCGGTGAGGGTGTACCAGGTGTCGCCGCCGAACTGCTGGACGGCGACACGCACACTGTGCCCGTCGGGCTGCAGGATGGTCGCGACGGTGAGATCGCCGGTGAGGAGGCCGACCTCGTCCGTCATCGCCCCGCCGGGGCCCGCGGTGACACGGTCGACATAACTGTTGATGGTGGGAGGGTTGTTCATGGGCGCAGGTTTCCATCAACCCGGCCGGTAAGCCCGCACCGACCGGGTGTCGCTTCCTGCGTGTCCCCGGGGCCGGGCCCGGCTCAGACCCGGCTGGACGTCGCCGTGTCGGCGGACAGCCGCTGGGCGACGTAGATGGGGACGACGGACAGCAGGACCAGGACGGCGGCCACGACGTTGACCACCGGCGCCTGCTGAGGCCGCGTCATGTTGTTGAAGATCCAGATGGGCAGGGTCTCGATGCCGGGCCCCGCGGTGAACGTCGTGACCACGATCTCGTCGAAGGACAGCGCGAAGGCGAGCAGTGCACCGGCCAGCAGCGCCGACCGCACCAGCGGGAAGGTGACGTCCGCGAAGGCGCGGAAGGGGGTCGCGCCGAGGTCCATCGCCGCCTCCTCGTACGAGGCCGCCGTGCGCCGCAGCCGGGCCACGACGTTGTTGAACACCACGACGATGCAGAACGTGGCGTGCCCGACGATCACGGTGAACAGCCCCAGGCCCACGCCCAGCGGCTGAAGGACCGTGCTGAAGGCGGAGTTGAGCGCGATGCCCGTGACGATGCCGGGCAGCGCGATCGGCAGGACCACCACGAACGACACCGCGTCCCGGCCGAAGAAGCGGTGCCGGGCCACGGCGAACGCGATGAGGGTGCCGAGGACGAGCGCGATCGCGGTGGCCCCCAGACCCGCCTTCACCGACACCCACAGGGCCGCGCGGGCACCGGTGTTGTGCACGGCCGCCGACCACCAGTGTCCGGTCAGCCCCGGCGGCGGCCAGCTCGCGCTGCGGTCGGGGTTGAGCGAGTTGACGAGGACGAGCAGCAGCGGGACGTAGATCACCGCGAAACCGGCCCCGGCGCCGATGCGCAGGGCGATGCGCGCGGTGCGGCTGAGATGCATGGCGCTCTTCTTCTCCAGGCGTTCGGGGCGGGCTACAGGCTGTTCAGGGCGCCCGTACGGCGGATCGCCAGCAGGTACAGGACGATGACGACCACGGGGACGAGGCCGAGCGCGGCGGCCATGGGCAGGTTGAGCTCGATGTTGGAGTACACCAGGTTGCCGATCAGCTGCGTCTTGCCGCCGACGATCTGCACGCTGATGTAGTCGCCGAGGCTGAGCGAGAAGGTGAACACCGAGCCCGCGGCGACCGACGGCAGCACCATCGGCAGGACGATCGAGCGGAAGGTCCGCCCCGGGCGGGCCCCGAGGTCCGCCGAGGCGTCCAGCAGGTTCGCCGGCAGCTGTTCGAGGGCCGTGTGGATCGGCAGGATCATGTACGGCAGCCACAGGTACGTCAGGGTGAGCACCGTGGCCGCGAGGCCGAACCCGGGGCCGCTGAGCCCGAACGGGGCGAGCAGCCAGTCGGCGAGTCCGCCCTCGGCGAGGATGAGCCGCCAGGCGTACACCTTGACCAGGTAGCTCGCCCACAGCGGGGTGAGGATCGCCACCACCAGCAGGGGCCGCCACCGCGGCCTGGCCACGCGCGCGGTGTAGAAGGCGACCGGGAACGCGATCACCGCGCACAGCACGGTCACCGCCAGTGCCACACCCACGCTGCGCAGGATCACCTGGCGGAAGACCGGGGTCGTCACCAACTCGTGGAAGTTGTCCGTCGACCAGACCTTCACGACCTGGGAGGTGAAGGAGTTCGTCGTCCAGAAGGCGGAGACGAACAGCACGGCGAGCGAGCCGAGGTAGAGGACGGCGAGCCACAGCAGCGGGGCCGTGAGCAGCAGCGTCAGCCGCAGCCGGGGCCTGCGGTGGAGCGTCCCGGCGAGCCGCCGGACGGTTCCCCGTCCGGCGGCGGTCGTCGCGTCGGTCGTCACGGTCAGCCCTTGATCTCGGTCCAGGCCTGCACCCACTTGGCGTACGGCACGCACGTGACGTTCCTGCGGCCGTCCAGGCACTGCTCGATGGGCGTGTTCCAGAAGGCGATCTTCTTCCAGTAGCTCTCGTCGGCGGCGTGGTAGACCGTGCAGAAGTTCTTGTCGCTGGTCTCCTCGCACGCCTTGGAGTTGGACGGCGCCTCACCGAAGTACTCGGCGACCTCGGCGTTGACCTTGGGGGAGACGATCCAGTTCAGCCACTTGTAGGCGCAGTTGGGGTGCTTGGCCTTGCTGGAGACCATCCAGGTGTCCGACCAGCCCGTCGAACCCTCCTTCGGGACCAGCGCCTTGACCTTGGCGCCCTCGGAGGCCGCGAGGCTGGCGATGACCTGCCAGGTGGTCCCGACGACCGAGTCCCCGCTCTTGAAGGCCGACACCTCCTTGAGGTAGTCGCTCCAGTACTCGCCCACGTCGGCGTTCTGCTTCTTCAGCAGCGCCACGGCCGCGTCGAACTGCTTCTGGTCCAGCGCGTACGGGTCCTTGATCTTCAACTCGGGCCTGGTGGCCTTCAGGTAGAGGGCCGCGTCGGCGATGTAGATCGGCGAGTCGTAGGCGGTGACGTGCCCCTTGTACTTCGCGGCTCCGTCGAAGACGGCCGACCAGGAGGTGGGCGCCGGCTTCACCTTGTCGGTGTTGTACATGAGCAGGTTGGCGCCACGGCCGTGCGGGATGCCGTACATCCGGCCGTTGACGGAGTTCCAGGCACCGTTCTTCAGCCCGGAGAAGATGTCCTTGTAGTTGGGGACGAGGTCGGTGTTGACGGGGGCGGCGTCGCCGGAGGCGATCAGGCGCAGGGAGGCGTCGCCGGAGGCGGAGACGGCGTCGTACTCGCCGGTCTTCATCAGCTTGACCATCTCGTCCGAGCTGGCGGCGACCTTGGAGTGGACCTGGCAGCCCGTCTGCTTCTCGAAGTCGCTGACCCAGTTCACCTTCGGGTCGTTGGAGCCGTCCTCGACATAGCCGGCCCAGGCGACGAGGTTGAGCTGTCCCTCGGTCCTGCCGAGCTTCGTCGGTGCCTTGAGGTCGGGCGGATTGAGGCCGGTGGCGGCGGAATTGCCGGAGCCGGAGGAGTCGCAGGCGGCGGCGAGCAGCAGCGCTGCGGCACAGGCCGCGGTGCGAAGGGTACGGGTGAGACGCACGACGTTCTCCATGGGGACGCAGAAGCGGGTGGGGGAGAGGGTCAGGCGGGCAGCGGGACGGCGTGGCGGCGGTGCCACTGCAGGCGGACCCGGGCGCCGCGGTAGGCGGCGACGTCCTCCGAGGAGGTCTCCAGGTTCTGCTGCAGCGCGGTGAGGCGGCCGCCGCCGTCGAGGTCGACGAGGAAGCGGGTGGCGTCGCCGAGGTAGACGACCTCGGCCACGGTGCCGGTCGCGGTGGCGTGTTCCGGCTCGTCCGCCTCGGCGGACTCCTTCAGAACGCGGATCTTCTCCGGGCGGATGTTGTACGTGCCCGAGGCGCCGACGATCCGGTGCGCCACCTCTCCCTCGAGCAGGTTGGAGGTGCCGACGAAGGAGGCGACGAAGGCGGTCGCCGGGCGTTCGTAGATCTCCGCGGGGGTGCCGACCTGGGCGATGCGGCCCTGGTCGAAGACGGCGATCCGGTCGCTCATCGTCAGGGCCTCCTCCTGGTCGTGGGTGACGAACACGAAGGTGATGCCCACCTCGCGCTGGATCGCCTTGAGTTCGACCTGCATCTGCTCGCGCAGCTTGAGGTCCAGGGCGCCCAGCGGCTCGTCCAGCAGCAGGACGCGGGGGCGGCCGACGAGGGCGCGGGCGAGCGCGACGCGCTGGCGCTGCCCGCCGGACAGCTGGGCGGGCCGGCGCTGGCCGTAGCCCTCCAGACGCACCTCGGCGAGCGCCTTGCGGGCCCGGACCAGGCGTTCGGCCTTCGGCACCTTGCGGACCCTGAGGCCGTAGGCGACGTTCTGCTCCACCGTCATGTGCGGGAACAGGGCGTAGTCCTGGAAGACGGTGTGCACGTCCCGCTCGAACGGGGCGAGGCCGGTGACCTCCTGCCCGGCGAGTTCGATCCGGCCCTGGTCGGGTGTCTCGAACCCGGCGACGAGCCGCAGGACCGTCGTCTTGCCGGAGCCGGAGGGGCCGAGCATGGAGAAGAACTCCCCGTCCCGGATCTCCAGGTCGACCCCGGCCACGGCGGTCGTCTCGCCGAACGACTTCCGCAGGTCCTGCAGCCGGATCGCAATCCCCTCCATACGGGAACCTTTCTGGCGCGCGGTACGTTGACAGTAAACATATGAAGTCATAGTTCAATGCTCAAGAGGGCCTTAGGGTAAAGCTTCAGTCAACGCACGAGGTGGTGGCCGTGAGGCAGTACGAGATCGAGGGCGGCACGCGCAGGGCCGTCTTCAGCCCGGTGGACAACCGGGCCCGTGTCGACGCGGTCGTCCGTCGCCTCGGCGACGCCATCGAACTGGGCCTCCTCGCCGACGGCGAGCAGCTGCCCGGCGAGACCGAGCTGGCCGGACAGCTGGGCGTCTCCACCGTGACCCTGCGCGAGGCGCTCATGGCGTTGCGGCAGCAGGGGCTGGTCACCACCCGCCGGGGGCGCGGCGGGGGCAGCTTCGTCTCCCTGCCCGAAGTCCCCGCCGAGAGCCGGCTCAAGGCCCGGCTGCGCGGCTGGAGCACGGAGGAACTGCGCGACCTGGGCGACCACTGGGCCGCCCTGTCCGGCGCCGCCGCCCGGCTCGCCGCCCAGCGCACCGAGCCCGAGGATCTTCACCAACTGCGGCGTACGGCAGAGGAGTTGGCGCACGCCGAGGACGCGGCGGCGCGCAGCCGCCTGTATGGCCGTTTCCACGTCGAACTCGCCGCCGCCGCCCAGTCCGCCCGGCTCACCCGCGAACAGGTCGCTCTGCAGAGCGACGTGGGCGCGCTGCTGTGCCTCGTCCTGGCGGACGATCCATATCGTGAAGAAGTTGCGGAACGTCACCGCGCCGTGATCTCCGCCGTGCAAGATGGGGCCCACGAAACGGCCGGCACGCTGGCCGAGCGGTGCGTCAGGGAGTCCACGGCGCGGCTCGTCGCCGTGCGCCTCGCTCTCTGACGGCGCCGCATCCGGTTCCCGTCCGCTGGAGGACACCATGGGCGTCAGCCCCGGGCTCGCCACTCTCGACACGGAAGCGGAACTGCGAGTGGCCGCGCAGGTGGGCGGGGCGCTGGAGGCGGTCTTCGACACGGTCGCCGCCACCCGCGCCGACACGGCCGCCCTGTTCGAGCGGGTGGCCGCCGAGGGCCGCAGGCCGGCCAGCGCCGACCTCGCCGCCCTGCGCCCCGGACTGCATCTGCGCCTGGTCCGTGAGGAACTGGTCTCCGGCGTCGGCTTCGTCGCCGCGCCCGGCCTGCTCGCCGACGTTCCCGCCTGGCTCGAGTGGTGGCAGTCCGGCGCCGACGGCGACGTGCGCCCACTGCTCCTCGACCTAGACCCCGGCCACTCCGCCTACTCCGACTACACGCACTGGGACTGGTTCGCGCTGCCCCGTGACACCGGGCGCCGGGCCGTCGCCGGACCGTATGTCGACTACCTCTGCTCCGACGAGTACAGCCTCACCCTCTCCGAACCCGTCCGGATCCAGGGCCGGTTCGCCGGAGTGGCCGCCGCCGACGTGTATCTGCGGCACTTCGAGGCGGCCGTCCTCCCCCTGCTGCGGTCCCTGCCCCGCCCCGCCCACCTGGTGAACGCCCGGGGCCGCGTCGCCGCCTCCGCCGACCCGGCCCACCTGGCCGGCTCCCTCACCAAGGGCCCCGACTTCGGCCGGCTGCTCACCACGGCCAGGCCCGGAGTGCACGCCGGCCTGCGACTGGTGCCGTGCAGGGGGGTTCCGCTCGTGCTCGTGCTGAGCTGAGGGGCCGGGCGCGTGCGACGTGCCGTGCCGGGCCGGGCGCAGAGGTGGGCATGGTGTGACCTGCCGGGTCGGGCCCGGCTGCGGAGTGCGGCGTGTGGCGGCGAAAGGCTTCCCCTGGAAGACTCCGTCACTCCCGGGGGAGGTCCCGGTAGGGGATGCGGGCGATCTCCTGGATGGCGCCGACCGTGCCCCACTCGTTTCCGCCGAGGCGGGACAGGGGCCGGAGCAGCCGGACGTCGGGGCGGCCGTCCGTGAGGGCGTCGGCGTGCACGGCGGCGTGGACGACCCGGCCGAACACCACCGTGGAATCGCCGAGCCGCACCGTCGAGTGCAGCGTGCACTCGAGGGCGACCGGGGACGCGGCCACGCGCGGCGGCCCGACCCGCAGCGAGGGCTCCCGCTCGATGCCCACGGCGTCGAACTCGCCCTCCTCCCGGGGGAAGTCGGTCGACGTCGCGTTGATCTGCTCGAAGAGCGGCTCGGGGGCGAGGTTGACCACGAACTCGCCCGTCTCCTCGACGTTGCGCAGCGAGTCCTTCCGGCCCACGGAGGTGAACTGGACGACGGGCGGATCGGTGCAGGCGACGGTGAAGAACGAGTGCGGAGCCAGATTCGCCGTCTCACCGTCCGGCGTGAGCGTCGAGACCCAGGCGATGGGCCGGGGGACCACGACGGCGGTGAGCAGACGGTAGAACGACCGGGGCCCCATGGAGTCCGGTGAGTAGTCGACGCGCATGCCTCCACGCTAATCGGTACCCCCGGACCCCACGGCGGCTCGGCCGGCTCAGGCCGCGAGACGCCGCGCGAGCTCCTTCGCCTTCGCGGCGGCCTCCTCGAAGGCGCGGTCGCGGGAGGCCTCGTACAGCGGGACCAGTTCGGCCATCGCCGGGTTGTGCGGGGCCATGGTCAGCTCCGGGACGATGAAGTCGGCCTCCAGGCCGAGGGCGTCGACGAGCACGGCCTTGAGGTAGTTCTGCACGTACTCGTACCCCTCGCGCGGGGTGCCCGGCCCGTACGCCCCGCCACGGCTGGCGACCACTGTCACCGGCGTGCCCTTGGCGGACGGGGTCTCGCCCGCGGTGCGGCCGAACAGGATCACGTTGTCCAGCCACGCCTTCAGGGTCGAGGGGATCGAGAAGTTGTACATCGGGGCGCCGATCAGCACGGCGTCGGCCCGCTCCAGCTCCTCGATCAGCCGGATCCGCTCCGCGAAGGCCGCGGCCTGCTCCGGTGTGTGGGAGGCGGGATCGGCGAAGCCGGCGGTGTGCGCGGCGGCGGTGAGGTGCGGGACGGGCTGCGTCGCCAGGTCGCGGTGGACGACGGTGCCCTCCGGGTGCTGCTCCAGCCAGTGGTCCCGGAAGGCCGTGGTCACGGCGCGCGAGGACGAGGCCTCGACGGGGAACACGGAGGAGTCGATGTGCAGCAGGGTCGCCATGGGTGTCTCCAAGGAAGGCAGGGGTCGACCGCACCGAAAGTTCGGTGCTGATGTTTCATACCTAGCTACTTCTAACATAGGTACTTACTTTTTTTCATCCCCCTACAGTGAGGTAGTACTCTTGGCGCATGGCGGCGGAGCAGAACCACGACAGCGCGGCGTGCAAGCAGGTGGACGACGGCATCACCCGCGTCTTCCAGCTGCTCGGAAAGCGCTGGAGCGGCCCGATCGTGGCCGTCCTGGTGAACCATCCGGCGCACTTCGCCGACCTCCGGCGGGCCATCCCCGGCATCAGTGAGCGCATGCTGTCCGACCGGCTCGCGGAACTGGGTGCGGCCGGTCTCGTCCTGCGCGAGGTCGACGAGGGGCCCCCGCTGCGCGTCTCCTACCGGCTCACCGAGGCCGGCGCCGCCCTGGAACCCGCGCTCCAGGAACTGGCGCAGTGGGCGAAGGACCATCTGCCGGACGCGCCGCCGTGCACGGGCATCGAGAGGGAGCCCTCGGCCCGCACGCTCGCCTAGCAGGACCGCGCCGTCGGCTCCGCCCGGTGCGGCACGCCGGTCCACCGTGGCGCGGGCCGTGTCGAGCAGGACCGTCGGTGGCGTGGCGCAGTACCCGCCGGGGCCGTAGGGCACACCTGAGGCCCATCGCGCCGGCGTGCACACTTCCGGCCCGTCGCGCCGTACGCGCCGTCGCACCGCAAACCCGGGTGCGGCAGCCCGCGACGCGATGGCAGGATGCGCGAGTGGATCCTTCCCTGCGCATCGCCGGCGACCTGCTGGGCATCGGCCTGTCCGACCCGGTCGACCTGGGAGGCAGCCGCCGCAGCACGGTCCTGCGCTGCCGGACGGCGGCCGGCGGGAGCGTGATCGTCAAGTCGTACACCCGCGAGCCGGAGGCCCTGCGGTCGTTCACGTCCGAGGCCGCGGGGCTCGCCCTGCACGGGACCGGCCCGGCACTGCTGGGCGCGGACCCGGCGGTGCCGCTGCTGGTGATGGAGGACCTGGGCGCCGCGCCGACGCTGGCGGACGTGCTGCTGGGCGACGATCCGGCGGCCGCCGCACAGGCCCTGCCGGCCTGGGCCCGCGCGCTGGGCCGCCTGGCGGCAGGATCGCTCGGCAGGCAAGCGGAGTTCGCGCGGCTGACGGCGCGGTACGACGCGGGCGCCTCCTCCTGGCAGGACGAGCCCTGGGCCGAGCGCAACGCAGCCGAACTGCTCCCGCTGCTCGCCGGGACGGGGCTCGACGCGCCGCCGGGGCTGGCCGCGGAACTGGACCGGATCGGCACGGCGGGCGGCGACCGCTACCCCGCCTTCACGCCGGGGGACACCTGTCCCGACAACACCCTCCTCACCCCGGACGGCCTCCGGCTGATCGACTTCGAGGGGTCCTGCTTCCAGTCGCTCTTCCTGACGGCCGCCTACTGCCGGATGCCCTTCTCCAGCTGCTGGTGCGTCTTCAGGTTTCCGGAGGAACTGGCGCGGCGCACCGAGCAGGCCTATCGCGCCGAGGTCGCGACGGCGTACCCGGAGCTGGCCGACGACGCCGTGTGGGAGGCCGGACTGCGCCGGGCGATCGCCGTGTGGACGGTGGACGCGACGGTGCGCCTGCTACCGCTCACGACGGTCGACAGACCCCTGCACCGCACCCGCCGCCCCGCTCCGACGATGCGTCAGGTCCTGTGCCACCGCTGGGAACTGGCGCGGACTCTGGAGGACTGCCCCGCCCTCGTCGAGACGGCGGACCTGCTCCTGCGGAAGTTCGCCGACGGCTGGGAGACGGCCGCCCTGCCGGCGTATCCGGCCTTCGGCGGCCCCACCGGCCGGTGCGCGCAAGCGGGCTGACCCGGCCCCGCCCCACCGGGCACCGCGTCAGTCCACCGGCCAGGTGTGGACCGGGGCGTTGAGGTGCATGTAGTCCATGTACAGCTGCGTCATCCGCCGCAGCGCCTCGTGCCGGCCGACGTGCGTGCTGTTCGCGATGCGGTGGAACGTCTCCGTCTGCCACGTGGCTCCGTTGCGGCCGGCCACACAGCGCTGTTCGATGATCCCGAGCAGCGGCTCCCGCCACGCCTCGTCCATCCCGGAGCGCTCCAGGCCACGGTGGGCGAGCGGCAGCAACCGGCGCAGGACCAGCTCCGTCGCCGGCACCTCGCCCATGCCCGGCCAGTACAGCGGCGCCTCGATGCCCTGCCGGGCGGCGGTGTGCAGGTTCTCCTCGGCGGCGGCGAACGACATGCGCGACCAGACGGGCCGGTCCTCCTCCACCAGGGCGCGGGTGAGCCCGTAGTAGAAGGCGCCGTTGGCCAGGGTGTCGGCGACCGTCGGGCCGGCGGGCAGCACCCGGTTCTCCACGCGGATGTGCGGCCGGTCGTGGGCGATGGCGTAGACGGGGCGGTTCCAGCGGTAGATCGTGCCGTTGTGCAGGGTGAGTTCGCCGAGTTCGGGGATGTCGCCGCGGTCCAGCGTGTCCCCGGGGGACTGCTCGTCGCACAGCGGCAGCAGGGCCGGGAAGTAGCGCAGGTTCTCCTCGAACAGGTCGAACACGCTGTTGATCCACCGTTCCCCGAACCACACCCGGGGTCGTACGCCCTGCACCTTGATCTCCTGGGGGCGGGTGTCGGTGGCCTGTTCGAACAGCGGGATACGGGTCTCGTGCCACAGCTCCTTGCCGAACAGGAAGGGCGAGTTCGCGGCCAGCGCGACCTGCACACCGGCGATCGCCTGCGCCGCGTTCCAGTAGTCGGCGAACTCCTCCGGCGACACCTGCAGATGGAACTGCGTGCTGGTGCAGGCGGCCTCCGGGGTGATGGAGTCCGCGTACGTGCGCAGCCGGTCGATGCCGTCCACCTCCAGGCGCAGGTCCTCGCCCCGGGCCGCGAAGACCTGGTCGTTGAGCAGCCGGTAGCGGGGGTTCTCCGAGAGCGTGTCCTCGCCGATGTCCTCCTGGCGCAGGGTGGGCAGGATGCCGATCATGATCAGCCGGGTGCCCACCGACCGGGCACGCTGGTCGGCGTGGTTGAGCGCGGCGCGTATCTCCGACTCCCAGGCGTCCGGACCGCCCGCCGTCAGCCGCCGGGGTGGCACGTTGATCTCCAGGTTGAACCGGCCCAGCTCGGTGGACCAGGCCGGGTCGGAGATCGCCTCCAGCGCATCGCTGTTGCGCATCGTCGGCTCGGCGTCGTCGTCGACCAGGTTCAGCTCGATCTCCAGGCCCACCTGCGGCCGCTCGGACTCGAACCGTGCCTCGCGCAGCATCTTCGCGAGCGTGTCGAGGCACTCCTGCATCTTGTCCCGGTACCGGCGGCGGTCCTCGCGGGTGAAGACGAGCGCCGGGACGTCTCGCCCCATCGGCCCTCCAGGTTTCCCCTCGTCGGACACCTCTCCACCCAGCGTCGCACCATCGCACGAACCGCACCAAGCGGATGCCTGGGGGGGGCGGTCACCATGGTGAGTTGGCGCGGCGGACACGGGCGCGGCGGCCGCGTGTACGGCCGTGAGTGCCGATCCGCGCCGGTCCGGTCGCGGCCTGCCTCGGCGCTGGGCCGCCCGTCAGGCGGTCTTGCGGGCCACACCTCCGTAGAAGCCGATCTCGCCGGAGCGGGGCGGCGGCGTGGTGTCGGGGCGCCAGAACGGGACCTGGGCCAGGCCGGGCTCGACCAGGTCGAAGCCGTCGAAGAACCGCTCGACCTCGGCGCGCGAGCGCAGGGTCAGGCCGGCGGTGGCCTTGTGGTAGACCGCCTGGGCGGCGCTGCGGTCGGCGAAGTCGCCCGTCGCGTGCGAGAGCACCAGGCAGCTGCCGGGCGGCAGCGCGTCGCGCAGGTCGGCGACGATCCGCGCGGGCTGCTCCGCGTCGGTGAGGAAGTGAAGGACGGCGACGAGAAGCAGGGCGACCGCCTGGAGCACGCGGCGCGGCGGCCGCGTGAGACGGGGGCCGAGGCCCGCGCCGGACGGGCCGATCCGCGGGAGGCGGCGGGCGTGGACCGGTTGGTCGCCGCCACGGCCGCGGCCCAGGGCGTGGCGAACCAGGCCCTGCCGGAGGGGGCCGAGGCCGCCGTGCACCGCTCGATGGCCGAGCCGGGGGGCGGGCGAGGACGCCGACGAGCGCGAGCAGGACCGGCAGGGCGAACAGGGCGGGCAGGACGGGCAGCGCGAGCAGGAATGACAGGGCGGACGGGGTAGACAGGGTCGCTCGGGCCGATAGGGCCGCCAGGGCCGCCAGGGGCGGAGGAAGCCGCGCATCACCCGGTCGGTCCGCCTGCGATGGCCCGCGGGCGCGCGGCGGCGCAGGGTCTGAACAAGATCTTCCGCCGCCGGCACGCACCGAAGGTCCGGCGCCGCGGCGGCACGCCCCAGACCGGCCCGCCGCCGCACCGCCAAGGTCCGGCGGCGGGCCGCCACGGCGGGGCGGGGAACGGTGAATCCATGCGCTCGGGCAGTTCCCCGCCCCGTCCGGCAACGCTGACGGACCACGTGCGGCCGGCGGCGGGGCCGCCCCTGACCGGCGTCTTCGGCGCGTGGTGCCCCTGGCGGTCTTGCACAGGGGAAACCGATCGGTTTACGGTGTCGGAAACCGATCGGTTTCACTCTGGAGATGGACATGACCTCACTCAAGGACTCCGTCGCGCTGGTCACCGGCGGCAGCCGCGGTCTCGGCAGGGCGCTGGTGCAGGCGCTGTACGAGCGCGGCGCCGCCAAGGTGTACGCCACCGCCCGCGACCCGCGTACGGTGACGCACCCCGACGCCGTACCCCTCGCTCTGGAGGTCACCGACCCCGACTCGGTCCGGGCCGCGGCCGCGCGGGCCGAGGACGTCACGGTCCTGATCAACAACGCGGGCATCTCGCTCAAGGCACGGTCCTTCCTGGACAGCCCGGTGGAGGACATACGCCGGGAGTTCGAGACCAACTTCTACGGGCCGCTGCTGGTCACCCGGGCCTTCGTGCCGGTCCTGGAGCGCAACGGCGGCGGGCACCTCCTCAACGTCCACTCCGTGCTCTCGTGGCTGGGCGTCGCCGGGTCGTACAGCGCCACCAAGGCGGCCCTGTGGTCGCAGACCAACACGCTGCGCCTGGAACTGCAGCCGCGGGGCATCGCGGTCACCGGACTGCACGTCGGCTACATCGACACGGACATGGCCGCGGGCATCGACGCACCCAAGTCCACGCCCGGTGACGTGGCCGGCCTGGCGCTCGACGGCATCGAGGCCGGAGCGCACGAGGTCCTGGCGGACGACCTGTCCCGCGAGGTCAAGGCGGGGCTCTCCGCCGACCTGGCCGTGCTGTACCCCCAACTGGCGGGCTAGCCGCAGGGAGAGGCCGGGGACGCGGCCGGCGGGTGGTTGCCCTTCATGCGCGATGTGTTCGCGGTGGCGCGCGACCGCGACTCGGTCGCTCCCTGCGCCCCACCCGTCACCCCTGCCTCGGGCAGCAGCGTTTCGGCCAGGGCCGGTCGCGCCGAAGGCCGTGCGGGACTGCGTCCGCTCGTTCCAGGCCCCGGTATCACGGGGCCGGTCTTCGACCGGAATCGAGTGCGTTCGATTCGCCGGCCGGCTCGTTGAGTCTGGCACCGCCGGACCATCCTGGTGCGGTGCCGATCCGCGGGAGGGACGCAGTTGACCGTGACCGACGCCTCGAACGAAAGCTCCGCGCCGCCCCCGCCACCGCCGGCCCCGATCGGCTACGAGGGCGAGTCCGGCAGGAATCCACTGGAGGAAGCCAGTTTCCGGAACATGTGCGGGCGGCTGCCGGCCGTGCTCGGGGACACCGCGCGCATGGCCTGGGCGGTGGACCGGCCGGGGGTCGTGCTGCTGCTCGCGTGCCAGTTGGTCACCGGCGTCGCCGCGGCCGTCGTGCTCGGCGGCACGGCCCGGGCCATGACCCACGTCCTCGGCGCCGGGACGGTGTCCGCGCGTCTGCACGCGGCCCTGCCCGCCCTCGCCGTGGTCACCGCGGCGGCAGCCGTCGGCCGGATCGGCGGAGCCCTGGCCTCCTACGCCGACGGGCGCATCACTCCGCGGCTGGTGACGGAGGCCGACGTGGCCCTCGTCTCCGCCGTCTGCAGCGTGGAGGCCTCCGCCTACGGCGAGGACGGCTTCTCCGACCGGCAGGAGGCGGCCGAGGTAGGCGTCACCCGGACCACGACGATGGTCAAGGACGCCCAGCGGTTCATGGCCGCGCTCGTCCGCATGATCGCCGCGGGCGGGGTCATCACCGCTCTGCACTGGCTGATGCTTCCGCTGCTGCTGCTGGCCGTGCTGCCCGCGGGCCTGGGCGCCGTGCTGTCGGCCCGCGTGGACTACGAGACGCACTACGCCAACGTCGCCGACCGCAACGTACGCGGCATGATGCGCTGGTGGGCCGCGTACTCCCGGCACGGCGACGAGGTCCGCGCGAACGGGATGACCGGCTACCTCGTCTACTGGTATCGCGCGCTGTCCGAGCGGATCGACCGGCGCATCCTGGACGCCGCGCCCCGCATGCTCCGCATCGTGCTCGTCACCTCCGCGCTCGGCGGCGTGTTCCTGCTGGTCACCTGGGCGGCACTGGCCTGGCTCGCGATGACCGGGCGGGTCGCGCTGCCCGTCGCCGCCACCGCAGTCGTCGCCGTGCAGACCACGCTCGGCGCGCTGACGCAGGTCGTACAGAACGGGGCCGCCATGTTCCACACCTCCCTGTACCTCGCCGACATGCGGGCGTTCCTCGACATGGCGGCCGAACGCGCCCCGAAGCGAGGGGAGTCGACGATCCCCGAACAGGTGGAGGAGATCCGGCTCGACGAGGTGGTGCTCCGCTACCCCGGCGCGGACGGACCCGCCGTCGACGGTGTCTCCCTCACCCTGCGCCGCGGTGAGATCCTCGCGATCGTCGGCGAGAACGGCTCCGGCAAGTCGACCCTGGCCAAGCTCATCACCGGCATCCTCCTTCCGGACAAGGGACGCGTCCTGTGGGACGGCACCGATCTGGCGCAGGCCCGGCCCGACTCCGTCTGGAGCCGGACCGCGCTCGTCCCGCAGAACTTCGCGTGCTGGCCGCTGCGCGCCCGGGAGAACATCACCCTCGGCCAGCCGCGGACCCACGACGACGTGCTGGTGTGGGAGGCCGTGGAGGCCGTCGGCATGCGCGAAGCGATCGAGCGGCTCCCGCACCGGTTGGACACGCTGCTCGCGCGGGAGGTCTACGGAGGTGTCGAACTGTCCGGCGGCCAGTGGCAGCGGCTGGCCTGCGCTCGCGCCCTGTACCGTCGTACGCCCCTGCTCATCCTCGACGAACCCACCTCGCAGATGGACCCGCGCGGCGAGCACCGCATCTTCCTGGAGATCAAGCGCATCGCCGCCCGGCGCATGACCGTCGTCGTCACGCACCAGCTGGAGAACACCCGTCTCGCCGACCGCGTCGTCGTCATGCAGCACGGCCGCATCGTCGAGCAGGGCCACTACGACGACCTCGTGCACGCCGGCGGCCTGTTCGCCGAACTGGTCGCGCTCGCCAAGGACCGGTGACGCCGGGGCGAGCCCGCCGGGCCCGGCCGTACCGGTTCGCCCTCACCCGGATTCACCCGGAACCGATACGATCATGCGCGGCCGCACCGCTGCGACGAGGGGAACCGGATGATGGAGTACGCCGCATCCGGCACGAGCGGCGGCCCTGCCGGACCGCGAACACGGCAAGCCGAAGAACTGAGAGAGGACTCCGCCATGGCCGCCGCCGCACTGCCCGTGACCTTCGACGACGTCCGTGCGGCCGCGGCACGCCTCCGGGGCGTCGCCCACCGCACCCCTGTCCTCACCTCCCGCACCCTGAACGAGCGCGTCGGCGCCGAGGTGTTCATCAAGTGCGAGAACTTCCAGCGCATCGGCGCCTTCAAGATCCGCGGCGCCTACAACGCCGCCGCCCAGCTCTCCCCGGACCAGCTGGCCAAGGGCATCGCCGCCTATTCCTCCGGCAACCACGCCCAGGCCACCGCGCTCGCCGCCCGGGAACTGGGCACCAGCGCCGTCATCCTCATGCCCGAGGACGCCCCCCGCTCCAAGAGGGAGGCCACCGCGGGCTACGGCGCCGAGATCGTCACCTACGACCGCTACACCCAGGACCGCACCGCGCTCGGCGAGGCACTCGCGGAAGACCGCGGCCTGGCGCTCATCCCGCCCTACGACCACCCCCACGTCATCGCCGGCCAGGGCACCGCGGCCCTCGAACTCCTCGACGAGACCGGCCCGCTCGACGCTCTCGTGGTGCCCGTAGGAGGCGGCGGGCTGATCGCGGGCAGCGCCATCACGGCCAAGGCGCTGCACCACGGCATCCGGGTCGTCGGGGTCGAGCCCGAAGCGGGCGACGACACCAAGCGCTCCCTGGAGAGCGGCACACGCGTCACCGTGCCCGTGCCCCGCACCATCGCCGACGGCCAGGCCCTGCCCACCCCCGGCGAACTGACCTTCGAGATCAACCGGCGACTGGTCGACGCCATCGCCCTCGTCAGCGACGCGCAGATCGTCAGCGCCATGCGCTTCGCCTTCGAACGCCTGAAGATCGTCCTCGAACCCAGCGGCGCCACCGGTCTGGCCGCGCTCCTGGCCGGGCACGTCGAGGACCTCCCGCCCCGCGTCGGCATCATCGCCTCCGGCGGCAACATCGACACCCGCAGGTTCACCGAGCTGCTGAGCGGCTGAACGGCGAAGTCCCGTCGCCGTCGGGCCCGTCACGGTGCGCGCACCCGGCCGGAGAACGGCCGGGTGCGCCCCGTAGGGTCGGGCCATGACGACCGGATTCAGCGACGCGTTCCTCCTCGAGGCCGAACGGCACGCCGCCTGGGGCGCGGCACAGCTCCAGGCCCTGACCGACTTCCTGCCCGACGGGCCGTGGAGCGCCGACCTCCCCTCCTGCACCTACCGGCAGGGGGCGGCGGAGCTGCGCGTGGCCGTGCTGGGAACGTACGACGCTGCCGAACACTCCTGGATGTGGGGCTGGGCGAACCCCGGCCTGCGGGGCACCGAGGTGGTCGCGCCGACCGAGGCCGTCCAGCGGTACGGACACGCGCACGGCATCGCCGAACTGACCGCCGAGGTCCTGGACCTGTCCGGCTTCGCCGACCCGCGGCGCGCGGCGGAGACGCTCGCCTTCACCGGCATGGGCGTGGCCGGTGCACCCGGATACCTCGGCGTCCCCGCGGGCGGCGACACACAGGTGTACTTCCTCCCCGCGGACGCCCGTGTGCCGCGCCCCGGCCTGGACCCGGTGGCCCTGCCGCGGACGCTGCTCGCCGGAGCGGGGCTGATCGGCCACTCCGCCCGCCACGTCGTGGCCGGGTACTTCGACCACCACGGAGTGCCGCAGCGCGTCGAGGGCGACCGGATCGTGGCCGACCTGCCCGGCGGCAGCGCGGTCGAGGTGCGGTTCGACGCGGCCGGCCGCATCGCGGGGATCGAGGCCAAGGTGCTGCCCTGAGCGCACCGGGCACCGTCCGCCGTGCGGCGGCCCACGGTCGCGTCCCCGCCCCTTCACATGCAAAGCCGCACCATCCGGTGCAGGCTGGCAGGGGAGGCGACGCGTCCCACGGGCCGGCGGACGGCGCGGGTCCGCGGCGCCCGCCGGATGGCGCAGGCGCCGGAAGAAGGAGGCCGCGATGGAGATCAAAGGGTCGATCGCCCTGGTCACCGGTGCCAATCGGGGCATCGGCCGGGCGTTCACCCGGGCGCTGGTCGACCGCGGAGCGGCCAAGGTCTATGCGGCCGTCCGCGATCCGGCGACCGTGGAGGACGACGACGTCATCGCGTTGCGCATGGACGTCACCAAGCCCGAGGAAGTGGCCGAGGTGGCTGCCGCCGCCGGGGACGTCACCGTCGTGATCAACAACGCGGGCGTCGGCGGCTTCGGCACCAAGCTCCTGACCGGCCCCCTCGACGGAGCGCGCCAGGCGATGGAGGTCAACTACTTCGGCACCTGGAACGTCTCCCGCGCCTTCGCACCCGTCCTGGCGCGCAACGGCGGCGGTGCACTGGTGAACATGCTGTCGGTCGCCTCCTGGGCCTCGCGCCCGGAGTTCCCCGGCTATGCGGCCTCCAAGGCGGCCCAGTGGTCGCTGACCGGCGCGCTGCGGGAAGGGCTGCGCGAACAGAGGACGCTGGTGATCGGCGTGCACGCCGGCTTCGTGGAGACGGAGCTCAGCTCCTTCACGGACGCGCCGAAGATCACCGCGGCCGACGTCGCCGAACAGACGCTGGACGCCCTGGCGAACGACCGGGTCGAGGTCCTCGCCGACGAGCGGACCAGACAGGTCAAGCAGGCCCTGTCGCAACCGCTCGACCACTGAGTCGGGCGACGGCCCCATCGTCGCCGGACGAAGGAGGACGCATGAGTTCCGAGCCCTCGCAGCGGCGCCGCGACGCGGCCCTGCTCGGACAGACCCTCGTCGTCATCGGTGGCAGCGCGGGCATCGGGCTGGCCACCGCCGTGCACGCCCGGGCCGCCGGTGCCTCGGTGATCCTCACCGGACGCGATCCCGAGCGGCTGCGCACCGCCGCCGCGGAGGCGTGCGCACTCAGCACCGCCGCCTTCGACGCCCACGACCCGAAGGAGCTGCAGCAGTTCTTCCAGGAGGCGCCCGACCCGCTCGACCACGTGCTGATCACGGCCGGACAGCCGTCCTACGGGCGGCTGCTGGACCTGGACGCCGAGCAGGCGCGACGGGCGATCAGCGACCACATGGTGCTCGCGCTGGAGGTCGCGCGGCACGCGGTCGGCAGGCTGCGACCGGGCGGCACGCTGGTGCTCCTGGGCGGTACGGGCGGCCGGCGGATCCGGGCCGGCCTCGGGAGCGTGTCCGTCGTCACCGCCGCGATGCCCGCGTTCACCGCCGCTCTCGCGCTGGAACTCGCGCCGGTCCGGGTCAATCTGATCGCTGCCGGCTTCGTCGACACCCCGTTGTCGGCCCAGCTGCTCGGCGAGGGGCTCGACGCCCGCCGCGCGGAACTGCGCGACACGCTGCCGATCGGCCGCGTCGTCGTACCGGACGACGTGGCGTCGCTCGCCGTGCACATCATGGCCAACACGGCACTGACCGGCGCGACCTACGACATCGACGGCGGCCAGCAACTCCTCGGCTGACGGCCCGCGGAAGGGCGCCGCACCGGCCGCGCCCCGCCGACCGGACCCGTTGTCAGTGGCCCCGCCTACGGTGTGACCAGTGGGGATCCGCCGGAACGGCCGCGGGTCCGTCCTGGGGAGGGGTGTGCCATGTCTGCGGTGTCCGCGGTGTCGAGGACGTATCTGGAGCTGTCCCAGGAGGGCGGCGGCGCGCACAAGTTCTACGAAGTGACCGTCGACGGCGTGGTGGTGACGGTGCGGTACGGACGGATCGGCGCGGCCGGGCAGCTCCAGACGACGACGTTCCCGACCGCGGAGAAGGCGCGGGCAGCCGCCGCGAAGAAGGTGGGGGAGAAGGTCCGCAAGGGCTACGCCCCGGCGGTCCAGGGGCGGCGCGCCCCCCGTCCGGTGACCAGGCGTCAGGTCAGCTCCGCCCCGTCCACCGCGCGTGCGGTCGCTCCCGTGCTGTGGCGGTTCCGCACCGGTTCGGCGGCGTTCGGCATCCACGTCGACGACGAGCGCTGCTGGGTGGGCAACCAGGCGGGCGACGTCTACACCCTGGACCACGAAGGCGCGGTCCTCGCCCGGTTCGGACTGCCGGACGGCGTGAAGTGCCTGGTCGCCGACGACTTCTGGATCTACGCGGGCTGCGACGACGGCAAGGTCTACGACCTCTCCTCCAAACTGCCGTTCGCCGCCTACGACATCTCCGCCGACGTCGACATCTTCTGGCTGGACATCCACGAGGGCGTGCTGAACGTGTCGGACCGCGCCGGGCGGCTCACCGTGATCGACCACGAGGACGAGCACCAGTGGGCCCGCCGCAGCCAGGGCGGGCACGCCTGGATGGTCCGTGCCGACGACCGGGCGGTGTACCACGGCCACCAGCGGGGCGTCACCGCCTACGCGCCCGACGGGGGCGGCGAGTTGTGGCACACACCCACCCGCGGCGGCGTGCTCTTCGGCTGGCAGGAGGACGACGCGGTGTACGCGGGCACCGCGCACCACGTCGTCCAGCGCCTGTCGAAGGCGTCCGGCCGGATCGAGGCGACCTACGCCTGCGACAGCGCGGTGTACTCGTGCGCCGCCTCACCGGGCGGGCGGTTCGTCTTCGCCGGGGACGCGGCCTCGTCCGTCTACTGCTTCGACCGGGACGGCACGCGGCTGTGGAAGCTGGGCACGGGCGGCGGCTCGGCCCTGTCGATGCAATACCGCGACGAGCGGCTGTACCTGGTGACCACGGACGGCTCGCTGGTGTGCGTGGACGCGAGCGAGGCCGCCATCGCCGCGGCCCAGCAGGGCACGGTGCCGGTGGCACGGGACGTCAAGCTCGCCGCCGCCCTTCCGACCTACTCCCCGGCCACGGCCGTCGGCGCGGTGGCCACCGTGGCGCAGGCCCCCGCGGGAGCGGTCGTCGTCGAGTGCGTCCACGAAGCCGGGCGGCTTCGGGTGCACGTGCTGTCCGACGGCTACGACCCCTCCTGGAACGTCCAGTTCCCCCGCGCCATACGCCGGCCCGGCGCCCGCTACGTCGTGGACGCGCTGCACCCGGCGGCGGGCGGCTTCTACCGGGTGCGGGGCGACATCCGTCGGCTGCTGTGAGGACCGCGCCCCCGCGCCCCGAGGCCCGTGCCGGATTGCTGCCGGCGATGTGCCGCTTCCCGCGCCGGGGTTGCGTTCGTGGAACGCCGGCCGGAGCGGGTCGGCTCCCGATGGACGCGCTGTCCGGCGGCCGGGCCGGTGGTGGCCGGTGTGAGGGGTCGCCGTCAGCGGTGTGCCGCTTCCCGCGCGAGGACACCGCGGGCGGCTGCCAGCGCCGCGTCGCGATCCTGGGGGACCAGGCCGATGCGGGTGCGGCGGTCCAGGAGGTCGGACTCGTCGAGGGCGCCCTCGTGGCGGACCGCCCAGAGGAGTTCGGCGCGGGTGACGGGGTGGCCGGGCAGCACCGGCTCGGCCAGCGCGGGGTCGCCGACAGCGAGCGCCTGCACGGCGACCGCCTCGGTGCCGTGACG
>NZ_JBLEBI010000111.1:0-22287 GCF_047340315.1 Streptomyces sp. AF1A | reverse complement strand
GTGCGCGGGCAGCGGCGCAGCACTGCGTCCGGGGCCGCGGTCAGGGCGGCTCCCCGGGCGATACGGGCGACGGTCATGACGGCCATGGCGGACCTCCTTATTCCGGGCTGCCCGAGGGGGGAAGCGGGCGGACCGGCCGGTTCGCCCGGAACGGTCGAGTTCCCCGGCGACCCGCCGTGCACCACCTCGGACGTCACGGTGTCCACCTGGCGGCTCCGCTCTGTCCCGGATCAGGGGTCGCGATCGTGACAGACCGGACCGGTGATGCCAAGGGCGACCGGCGGTGCCGCGGCGCAGTCCCCGGGCCGTCATGCCGGCCCGCTCGGGGCGCCGGCGGAGGTGGCCGGCAGGGGTCCGGTCGCCATGGCGGCCTCCACGGGGTGGGGAGGTTCCGGGTATCCGCACGTCGCACCCGTCAACCGAAGAAGGGCCGCCGCGCGTCGTTCCGCGCCGGTCTCACCGCACGGGAACGCCCGCTGACGCCGGTCGTCCCGAAGGTTCCCGGCCGGATTCCGGTGCCTCACTCGCCCGTGGGCTGGGGGAGGCCACCGCCGGCGCGCGGGTAAGCGGCTCGGTGACCGCGTCGGCCGGCGGCTCAGCGCTCGTCGTCGGTGTGTGCCGCAGTGCCGGGGGAGGAGTCCGAGCGAGCCGTCGGCCTGGAGTGGACGTAGAGGCGGCGCCGGTCGCCGACGTCCAGCCGGCGCGGGAGCGGGAGTTCGTAGCGCACGG
Organism: Streptomyces sp. AF1A; assembly: GCF_047340315.1. Classification (NCBI taxonomy): domain Bacteria; kingdom Bacillati; phylum Actinomycetota; class Actinomycetes; order Kitasatosporales; family Streptomycetaceae; genus Streptomyces; species Streptomyces sp. AF1A. The sequence continues at coordinate 21,558 of NZ_JBLEBI010000111.1, read as the reverse complement.
GGCGGCGGTGGTCGGCCAGCTGCCGGTTCGGGTTGTAGACCCGGTTGAACTTCCACAGCATCCGCGCGAAGTTCGTCTGCCCGTGCAGGAGGTTGCGCCCGAGGACCTGCGCGGCGCCCAGGGCGGTGCGCCAGCCCAGGTGCTTGCGGTTGATCACGGCCTGGGTGCGGACCAGTTCCCGGTAGAACTCGTCCAGGGGCAGCGTGGTCGGCACGACGGCGTGCTGGATGTCGAACAGACGGTAGTCCCGCGTGGTCAGCCGGCGCGACTCGGTGTGCCAGATCTCGGTTCCCGGATACGGGGTCATCACCGTCAGGTGCACGATCTCCGGCACGGAGAGCGCGAACTCGCGCACCACGCGGAAGCGTTCGGCGTCCCAGGCGGGGTCGACGATCAGGTTGATGGCAACGTCGATTCCCAGCTTGCGGGCCGTCTCCAGGGCACGGAAGTTCTCGTCGGGGCTGACCCGCTTGCGGAACAGGTCCAGCCCCTCGGCGTCGATCGCCTCCATGCCGAGGAACATGTACTGCAGGCCCAGGCGGGTCCAGCGTGCGAAGACGTCGGTGTTGCGCAGCAGGACGTCGCTGCGGGTCTCGAGGTAGTACCGCTTGCGGACCCGGCGGCGCTCCACGGCGGCGGCGATGGCGTCCCCGTGCTCCGGACGGATGAAGGCGACGTCGTCGACGATGAAGACGTTCGGTTCCCTGATGCTCGCCAGCTCCTCGGCGGCGGCCTCGGGGGACGCCTTGCGGTAGCTGCGGCCGTAGAAGGTCCAGGCGGAGCAGAAGGAGCAGTCCCAGGGGCAGCCGCGGGTGAACTCGATGGAGGCGCACGGGTCGAGCTCACCGATGAAGTAGCGGTTGCGGTGGCTGAGCAGGTCGCGCGCCGGCGGGGGACCGTCGATCGAGTGCAGCGGGTCCCCCGGGGGACGCCCGGTGTTCGGGCGTCCGCGCCCCGGACGTCAGGGTCGGGGCGGCTGTCCACCGTGGTCCGGACCCGGCTCCGCGGCGCCTGCCGAGGCCGCCTCGGCCTTGGTGTACAGGATCTCGCGGGCCTGCTCCGCGGCACGGGTGATGCTCTCGGAGACGAAGTCGAGGAAGCGGGCGACGTTCTCGAGGCGGGTGGCGGCCGGTGTGCCCGGGCCGAGGACACCGACGCCCTGCCGCGCGGCCTCCACGATCCGGGCGTTGTCCCGGGCGCTGCGGATCATCGACTGGTACCAGAGGTCGTCGTCGACGATGTAGCGCTCGCGCCGGCGTTCGTCGCGTTCCCGGCGGACGAGGTCCAGGCTCTCGAGGAAAGTGATCGCCTTCGAGACGGACGCCGGGCTCACCTGGAGGCGCTGGACGAGCTCGGACGCGGTGAGGCTGCCCTCGTCGGTCGTGTACAGGCCGGCCAGCACGCGGGCCGTCATCTTGGGCAGGCCCGACTGCATGAGAACGGTGGTGAGCGTCTCCTCGTACTCGCGCACGGCCTCCGCATCGCGGCCATGGGGCTGGTGGACCGGCTGCGGCCCCCGGGAGGAGGCGGGCCGGCGCCGGTGGGTGCGCTGCTGGGTGGCGCGGTGGGCCAGGTCGGCGCGGTAGGCGGTGGGGCCGCCGTTGCGCATCACCTCGCGCGTGATCGTCGAGGTCGGACGGTCGAGGCGCCGGGCGATCTCGGCGTAGGGGAGGCTGTCGGCCAGCCCCTGCGCGATCTGCCGGCGTTCCTGCTGGGTGAGCCTGCCTCCCGGCATCGTGGTCTCCTTGACGATCCTTCGGGGTGGTCCGCGGTTGCTCACCATAGCGTTCACTTCTGGGTCATTGCAATGACTGGCATCTCCACTGTTGCATTGTTTCCAGGGTCGTTGCAACGATTACATCGCTTTGAGCTGCCAGATTTAATCTTCTATGCAATGAGGACGTTGTCAGCATGTGGAAAGCAACGTAGCGTTTCCGGTATCAGAAACCATGTGTGAGCGCAGGAGACCACGATGCAGACGTTCGACACCGCCGCCCCGATCTCCGCCGTCCTGGCCGTCCCCGCCGGACGCATCCGGTTCATCGCCGCCGACCGCGCCGGCACCACCGTCGAGATCCTGCCCGCCGACCCGGGCAAGAGCCGTGACGTCCAGGCCGCGGAGCAGGCCACCGTCGCGTACGCCCACGGCGTGCTGCGCATCCACGCCGCCGAGCCCAAGAAGCAGCTCCTGGGGCCGTCCGGCTCCGTGGAGGTCACCGTCCAGCTGCCCGTCGGCTCCCGCGTCGAGGCCACGTCCGCCGCCTGCGAGCTGCGCGGCGTCGGCCGCCTCGGCGACGTCGACGTCGACGGCGCGTACCGCCGGATCAAGATCGACGAGGCCGCGAGCGTCCGCCTCACCGCGGTCGACGGCGACGTGGAGATCGGCCGGCTGGGCGGCCCCGCCCGGATCAGCACCGCACGCGGCGACATCCGGATCACCGAGGCCGTGCGCGGCACGGTCGAACTGCGCACCCGGTCCGGCGACATCACGGTCGGCGCCGCCGCCGGCGTCTCGGCCTCCCTGGACGCCGGAACCGGCCACGGCCGCGTCAGCAACGCCCTCAAGAACGACGGCACCACCGCACTCGACATCCGCGCCACCACCTCCCAGGGCGACATCACCGCCCGCAGCCTCTGAAGCGCAGGGCCCAGGGGCGTCGTAGGAACTCTCACGCGAGCAGGGGAAACACATGACGAAGAGCAGCACGTCCTCGGCCGGTTCGACGTGGACCGGCATGGTGCCCGTCGACGACACGGCCCTCGCCGTCACCGACACGGGCGGTCCCGGCATCCCCGTGGTCTACCTCAACGGCCAGTTCGCCACTCAGGGGTACTGGCGGCGAATCATCGCCGAGCTGGGCCCGACGTGGCGGCACATCACCTACGACGAGCGGGCCCGCGGCAGGTCGAAGCGCTCGGCGGACTACTCCTTCGCGGCGGCCGTGCGGGACGTCGATGCCGTGCTCGCGGCCAGGGGAGTGGACCGGGCCCTGGTGGTGGGCTGGTCCTACGGGGCGGTCGTCGGGGCGCACTGGGCCGCCCGGTGTCCGGAGCGCGCCCTGGGCGCGGTCCTGGTCGACGGCGCATACCCGTACGACTGGCTCGACGAGGCCATGGAGCAGCGGATCCGCACGCTCTTCCGGCGGCTGCGCTGGGTCATGCCGCTGCTGCGCCCGACGGGCCTGGCGCCGCGGATGACCGCCGAACAGCAGGCGAACAGCAACATCGAGCTCGGCCGGCTCTCCCGCGAGCGGGAACTGGGCCCCGTGCTGGCGGGCCTCACCGTCCCGACGCGGTACGTGGTCGCCTCCGGGACGTCCTTCGGAAGCCGCGGCGACGAGCAGGAGCGGATCCGCGCCGGCCTGGACAAGGTGACCGCGGGCCACGCGCACCTGAGGGTGAGCGCGAAGGTCGCGAGCAATCACGGTGCGATCCTGCGCAAGGACTTCCGCGCCGTCGCCGAGGCGGTGCGCGAGGTCGCCGCCCTGGGCCGCGAGGCGCGCTGAAGACGCCACGCGCACGCCGGGCAACGGCCCGGCGTGCGCCTACACCTCGATGTACGAGCCCATGATGACCGTGCGATCGCGGGGGAGGCCGAAGTACTCGGCGGCGTCGGCCGTGATGTAGGAGGTGGCGATGAACAGCCGCTTGCGCCACGGCGCCATCGTCGGTGCCGTGCCCCGCCGAAGGTCGATCTTCGACAGGAAATACGACGCCTGGTCCAGCCGCAGGGGGCCCTCGGCCCGGTCCGGGCCGAGCAGCGCCAGCGTGCCGGGCACGTCCGGCGTCTCCATGTAGCCGAACCGGGCGGTCACATGGATGATCCCGTCGTCGCTGTAGCCGAGGTCGTCGACGTCGACCCGCTCGTCGGCCGGGACGCGGGGCACGGGTTCGGTCTCGAGGGAGAGGATCACGACCTGGTCGTGCCGCACGTGGTTGTGCTCGACGTTCGCCCGCATGGCCAACGGGGCGGTCTGCTTGCCCCGGTTGAGGAACACCGCCGTGCCGGGGATCCGGACCGTCGACACCCTCCCCGAGCGGAGGCCGTCGACGAACTCGGGCAGCGGGCCCTCCAGCCGGGCGCGCTGGGCGGTGACGAGTTCGCGGCCCTTCTGCCAGGTCGTCATCACGGTGAACGTGGCGACGCCGATCAGCAGCGGCAGCCACGCGCCGTGGACCAGTTTGGTGAGGTTGGCCGCCACGAACAGCAGGTCCACGAAGAGCAGCACGGTCGCGCCGGCGGCGATCAGCCACCGGGGCGTGCCCCACTTCGCGCGGGCGACGTAGAAGAAGAGCAGGGTGGTGATGGTGATGGTGCCGGTGACCGCCATGCCGAACGCGAAGGCGAGGGCCGTGGAGCTGCGGAAGGCGAAGACCAGGGTGAGGACCGAGACCATCAGCAGCCAGTTGATCCACGGCACGTAGATCTGACCGATCGTGGACTCGGAGGTGTGCGCGATCCGCAGCCGCGGCAGGTAGCCGAGCTGGGCGGCCTGCGAGGTGACCGAGTAGGCGCCGGTGATCACGGCCTGGGAGGCGATCACCGTGGCCGCGGTGGCCAGCACGACCATCGGCAGGCGTCCCCAGTCGGGCGCGAGCAGGAAGAACGGGCTGCGGATGGTGTGCGGATCGCCGAGGATCAGCGCGCCCTGCCCGAAGTAGCTCAGGATGCACGCGGGAAAGACACAGAACAGCCAGCCCCGGGTGATCGCCCGGCGGCCGAAGTGCCCCATGTCGGCGTAGAGCGCCTCGGCGCCCGTGACCGAGAGCACGACCGCGGCGAGGGCGAAGAACGCGATGCCGATGTGGCCGACCAGGAAGCCCAGGGCGTAGGTGGGCGACAGCGCCCGGAGGATGGCGGGGTGATCGGCAATGCCGGCGACACCGCAGGCGCCGATGGCCGCGAACCAGGCGATCATGACCGGTCCGAACACCCGGCCCACGGCCGCCGTCCCGCGGCGCTGCACCAGGAACAGCAGCACGATGATCACCGCGGTGATCGGCACGACGGCGCTGTGCAGCGACGGCTGGACGACCTTCAGCCCTTCCACCGCGGACAGGACCGAGATGGCCGGGGTGATCATGCTGTCGCCGAAGAACAGGGAGGCGCCGAAGATGCCCAGCGCGGCCAGCACGGAAGCCGCCCGCCGGCTCCGCTGCGAGTTCCACCGCCGCACCAGGGTGATCAGCGCCATGATGCCGCCCTCGCCGTCGTTGTCGGCGCGCATGGCCAGCAGCACATAGGTCACCAGGACGATGACCACCACCGACCAGAACACCAGTGACACCACCCCGTACACGTTCTGCGTGGTGACGGGGACGGGGTGCGGGTCGTCCGGGTCGAACAGCGTCTGGAGGGTGTAGATCGGGCTGGTCCCGATGTCACCGAAGACCACGCCGAGAGCACCGATCACCAACGCGAGGCGCACCGCGTCATGGGCCTGCGACCGGTGCGGCTCCGGCACATGTGCCGCGGATCCGTCGCCGGGCGCGTTTCCCCGCGCGCGATCGGCCATGGTGATCCTCCTCCTCGGGGCCCGTCGCGGTGCGGGCCCGGTGGGGCGGACGATACCGATCAAAGCCCGCATACAGGGGCAATGAAGGCGGTGTTCCATGAGCCCGCGCCGCCCGGTGCACCGCGACCGCTCGTCGGCGACATGGGCACGGGGACCGGCAGGGCCGGCCGAGCCGTCACGCCTGTGGCGCCACGCCGGCCGGGCCCCGTCGCGCCCCTAGCCGCACGTCAGCGTCGGCATGGCCCAGTCGCCGTGGTCGTTGCCGTTGCCGTCGCCGGCGTCACCGACCTTGAGGTCGACCACCTGGGCGCCGCCGAGGTCGACGTCGATCGGCACCGCGGCCTGTCCGCCCCGCAGCGTCGGCGTGGACACCAGGGGCCTGCCGTCGGCGACCACGGAGAACGTCACGGTTCCCGCACCACGCGTCTCGTCGTCGACACCGACGTCCGCCGTCAGTCGCGAGCACTGTCCTCCCAGGTAGAGCTGGACGTCGCTGACCGAGTTGGTGCCCAGGCCCTTGGCGTGGCGGACCCCGGCGACACTGATCGGACGGCCGTCCCCGGCCGCCTGCTCGCCGACGCTGCTGTCGCGCTCCACCGGACCCCACCCGTTGGTGGACGACAGGAACGGCAGGTCGCTGACCGCGCTCTGCCCGGCCGGCGGAGCCGGCGGAATCCCGCGGACGATGCGCTCGTCACCGCCGGCGGCCCGGCGGCCGTTCTGCCGGAAGCGCACCGCGGCGGTGAGTGCCGACGCGGACGGCAGTTCCCCGGCCGGCGGCCTGACCTGCCAGCGGAAGCCGGCCGATCCGCCGGGCCGCAGGTGCTCGACCGAAACGGAGCTCATGGCGCGCACGCTCCAGCCGTCGGGCGCGGAGAGCGAGGCCGTCAGCCGCGAGACGGACGGTCCGTCCTTCGGCACCCGCACCGTCGCCTCGGCCGTGAAGGCCTGACCCGACTGGGCGGTGTCCGGCACGTCCAGGGTGACATCTGCTCCCGGACGCTTCGGCATCGCGTACTTCCGGTGGTCGTAGCGGGGGCTGTCGTTCTGCGCGATCCGCAGGGACGAGGTGTAACTGCCGTAGTCGGTGAGCGACACCCTGCCGAGCCCGCCGGTGCTGCCGTCCAGGTTCCACACGGCGATGGCGATGCTGTTGCGCCCGTGGGGATCGAGGATTCCGTCGGGCACCGGGAACGTGCGCTGCGGCCCGAGGTAGTTGACGTAGGTGCCGACCTGCCAGCCGTTCACGAAGACCGTGGCGCGGTACGTGCGCGACGGGTCGTCGGTGAACGTCAGCCCCAGCGAGGTGTCCTGGCCGTGCGGCAGGTCCAGGGTGACGTCGGTGCGGTACCACGAGACCCCGGGACGGGTGTCGGTCGTCGGCAGCGACACCTGCTTCCAGCCGGCGTCCGGGTAGCCCGGCAGGGACCAGCCGGCCCGCTCGCCGTAGAGGCCGCCCGTGGAGAGGGGGCCGCGCACCGGGTCCTGGAGGTCCTCGCCGCCCCGTACGCCCTGCAGCCGCCAGGTGACGGAGGTCAGCGGGGCCCCGACGAGAGAGGCGCTGGTCAGACCGCGCGCGGTCTTGTTCCCGTTGGTCGAGTTGTAGTCCTCCTCGTGTCCCATGTTCACCGTGAGCACGGAGACGACGTTGTCGCCCTCGGCCCTCACCGAGCCGGCCGGGAAGGCGAAGTCGGCGCTGCCCGTGGTGGAGCTGCCCAGGAAGGTGCCGTTGAGCCAGGCGGAGAACGCCTGCGCCTTGCCGCCGGAGTCCGAGACCAGGTGGATGCCGCTCTCCTTGCCGGAGGCGTGGAAGCGGCCGCGGTACCAGGTGTTGCCGGTGTGGAACCCGTAGTCGTCCGCGTAGAGCACGGGCAGCGAGTTCACGCCGGAGACGCTGCTGGTCGTCGTACTGTCGGCCACCTGCCACCTGGAGTCGTCGAAGCCGGGGGCGGCTTCGGGGGACTCCTCGGCGTGCTTCCAGTGCGTGAGGGCCGGCAGGTGCACCGGAGCGGCCACCGGGATCCGTCCGGTACGGCTGCCCGTGTCGGTGGCGCGGGTGGCCACCTTCCGCCCGTTCCAGGTGACCTGGTCGGCAGCGGCGAACACCTCGATGTTCTCGTCACCGGCGTTGTCGCCGGTGAGCGCGACGGTGTGGCCGCCGTCCCGGCTCGTCGCCGTCCGCAGCAGGTGGGTGCCGCGCACGAGCACGGGGCCGGTCGCCGTGTCCTGACGCCAGAATGTCTTCGCCGTGGCCTTGTCGCCGATGAGCAGCAGCACGGGTTGCCTGCCGGCGCTGCTGACGGCAATGCGGATCAGGCCCTTGTGCGTGTAGTTCAGCCGCAGGTCACCGGTGGCCGCGTCCCACGTGGTCGTGACCGTGCCGCCGCTGCTGGTCACGGTGGGCCTGGAAGAGTAGCGCAGCACGGTCTCGCCGTCGCTGCCCGGGTCGCCGTAGAGCACCGCGACGTCGCGGCTGCCGATGGCCGCGTGGGTCATGATCTCCGACGTCGAGTACTGCAACTGCGCGTCCCCGAGCCGGTAGTTGGCCACGATCACATGTGAGTCGCGCCCGTCGAGGGTGATCGCGGTGCCCGGCTGCTGCGGCACGACCGGGTACGTCGGCGTCGCCGTGCCGGCCTTCGGCACATCGATGGCGTCGACGGACACGTAGTCGTCCGTGGACCCCGAGCCGTGGCTGCCGTCGACGACGATCTTCAGCGTGTGCGCTCCTGGCGTCAGGCCGGTCTTCTGGAAGATCACGGCTTGGTCCTCGCTGCCGGAGTCGTCGACCGTCGCCACCTTGGTGCCGTCGAGGTAGACGTCGGCGTAGCCGTGGTTGCCGGTCCTCGAGCCGATCCAGCGGATCGCGGTGCCGTCGAAGGGGACGGTCACCGCGTCACCGGCCTTGGCGGAGAACGACTCGGTGTGCTTGTAGTCGCCGCCGGTGTAGCTGGTGTCGGCCACGTGCGACCACGAACCGGCGTACTGCAGCGCGGAGTCGGGGTCGTCCCAGGTGTAGGTCGTGTCCGCGGCCGGCTTGGCGTCGAAGTCCAGTGAGATGTGGGTTTTGTCGACCGAGGTGGACGTGGAGTCGGCGTGCCGCAGGACGTGGAACTGCGTCCTGGTGTCGGGGTTCATCCGGGCGGTGTCGACGATCGCCGAGTCGTCCGGCGGCGTGGCCCTGATCGCCTCGGTTTTGGTCAGCGGGGCGACCGACTGCGTGAAGTATCCGATCAGCTTGTCCTCGTCGTACTTCGGATCGAGTTGGCGGTTCTCGCGGATCGCGGCCCCGTAGTCGTAGGACGTGTAGTTCTCCGGCATGCCCAGCCAGCCCCAGTTGGTGCCGCCGTAGGTCATGTAGAAGCTCTGCGCGGTGGCGCCGACGGCGATGTTCTGCTTGTAGAACACGTCGGCGAACCGGTCGTTGATCAGCTGGGCGCACTTGTCGTAGCCGGGGCCGCCCCAGGGGTCGAAGGCGCCGCCCTGGAACTCCGGCGAGTACAGCGGCTTTCCGTCCGGGTGGTCGTAGCCGATGTCGGGTACGCCGTTCCACTTCGAGGGGTTCGAGCAGTTGAAGCCCTGCGGGTAGGAGTCCGGTCCGTCGACGTCCAGGGCGCCGGTACCGGAGTTGAAGGTGCCGTTGTTGTTGCCGGTCAGCGGCACGGTGATGCCGTCGGTGCGGGCCTTGTCCTCCAGGTGTTTCATGTAGGAGCGGCCGGCGTCCGAGCCGTTGTAGTACTCGTTCTCGACCTGGTAGGCGATGACCGACCCGGTGCCGTTGGTCAGTTGGTGGCGGGCGATGATCCGGTCGATCCGGGTCAGCCACTCGTCCGCGTACTTCAGGAACCGCGGGTCGTCACTGCGGTTGCGCCCGGCCCTGGTGGTCATCCAGCCGGGCAGGCCGCCGCTGTCGACCTCCGCGTTGATGTACGGCGCCGGGCGTGCGATCACATAGAGCCCGGCCTCCTGTGCCATGTCGAGCAACTTGTCGACGTCACGCACCCCGCTGAAGTCGTACACGCCGGGTTTCGGCGAGTGGTACCCCCAGTCGAAGTACAACGAGGTGGAGTTGAACCCGGCGGCCTTCATCTTCTGGAAGATGTCGCGCCACAGGTCCGGACTCGGGAGCCGGAAGTAGTGGAACTCACCCGACCACAGATAGGTGCGCCTGCCGTCGACGAGGAACGAGTACCCGTCGAGGCTCACCGTGTGCGCCCGCGGAGCGGCGGCGGGCGCGTCGGCGGGCGCCTGCCCGCCGGCGCCCCGTGCCGCCGCGGGTACGGTCATGCCCGTGGCCAGGGCGATGCTTGCGGCCGTCGCGAGGAGCATCCTCCAGTACCGACGGCGAACGGGTCTCGGAGCTTCAGAACCGATCCGATCACTCCGCACTGCGGCCTCCATACCGCCTGAGCAATCAACAACCAACAGGCTCAGGCAAACTCGAACAGTAAAGGTGAGCAGAGCACAACACAATGGGGCGGGAGAGCGCCGTCGGGACGGGGGATGATCAGCACGGCTTCGGGGTCTGAGGAACATCGGTGCACATCGTGCGCCAAGCCTTCGTCGGCCCTGGTGGGAGGCCGACGGGTCATCGACGGCGTGGCCGGACAGGCGCCGACTGCACGAGGCGTCGGTGCTGTTCTCTTGACGCCGCGGTCCAGCGAGAAGGAACTCTCCGCGACGGCGGTCCGTCGGTTCCTGGGCCGTGACGGCGGATTCCTCAGCCCGCTCCGACGTCGTGATCAACAACTCGGCGACCGGGCCTTGTGAGCGATCCGGCCGGTCGGCGGATCCGGTACAAACCCCAGGCGAAGCCTGGCCACACCCGCACAGGGGCGGTCTGGCGGGGAGGCTCGGTCGACGTACGCGACACAACATGCCGACGGGTGCGTCGGCAACATCCGATAAGATGCCGACAGTCACGTCGTCAAGTTCAGGCAAAGAGGCGGCGTGGCCAGCTCGTCGTGTCCTCATTTCCTTCCTCGCTCGGAGAGCTCCGTGTTCCTTGCCCTACGCGATCTGCGCTTCGCCCGCGGTCGCTTCGCCCTGATGGGCGCGGTGGTCGCGCTCATCGCCGTACTCGGGGTCCTCCTGTCCGGGCTTGCCTCCGGTCTGGCGGACGCCGGCATATCCGGGCTGCGCGCGCTGCCCGTGACCCACATGGCCTTCGACGAGAAGGCGACCAGTGAGCAGTTCTCCCGCTCGACCGTGGAGCAGGAGGCCTGGCAGACATGGTCCAGGGCCCCAGGCGTGGAGCGCGCGGAGCCGTTCGGGAACACCCTGGCCAATGCCCAGGTGACCCAGGGCGCCAAGAAGGGCGAGCAGGTCGACCTCGCCGTCTTCGGTATGACGCCGGACTCCTCCCTGGCGCCCCGCCCCAGCAAGGGTGAGGGCCTGAAGAAGGGCAGTGCGGGCATCGTGATCACCCGGGAGATCGCCGACCTGGGCGTGGAGATCGGCGATGTGCTGACCGCGGACAAGAGCGAGGTGCGGCTGAAGGTCGTAGGACTGGTCGACGAGAGCGTCTCCTACGGCCACATCGGCGTCGTCTACGCAGACCTCGGCACGTGGCGGCATCTGCACTACGGCCTGCCCGGCGACCTGCCCGAGGCCGCGAGCCGGCAGGCCACCGCCGTCGCCCTGACCCTGAAGCCGGGCGCCGACGTCGCCGCCGTGGAAAAGGCGACCGGGACCCACGCCGAGACCAAGGAGGCCACGTTCGACGCGTCCCCCGGCTACGAGGCCGAGTCGAGCACCATGGCCCTGATCAAGGGATTCCTGTACGTCATCTCCGCCCTGGTCGTCGGCGCGTTCTTCACCGTCTGGACCGTCCAGCGCAAGCCCGAGATCGCCCTGATGAAGGCACTGGGCGCCCCCACCGGGTACATCCTGCGCGACGCGCTCGCCCAGGTCGTCGTCGTGCTCGTCGGGGCCACGGCCCTCGGCACCGCCGTCGGCCTGGCCCTGGGCAGCGCGATGATCGGCAAGGCCCCCTTCTCCCTCTCCGCCCCGGCCATCGCCACCTCCTCCGGCCTCCTCATCGTCCTCGGGACCGTGGGCGCCGTCGTCGCCGTCCGCCGCATCACCGCCGTCGACCCCCTGACCGCTCTGGGAGCCACCCGATGACCACACCTGACACCGACCCCCAGGCCGTCGCGGACACCGCGGGCTCCGGTGGGCTGCGCCTGGACGGCGTCACCCTCATCCTGGGCGACGGTGACGCCGCCGTCACCGCCCTTGACCACGTCGGCCTGAGGGTCGCCCCCGGCGAGTTCGTCGCCGTCGTCGGCCCCTCCGGGTCCGGGAAGTCCAGCCTCCTCGCCGTCGCCGGCGGCCTCCAGCGGCCCACCTCGGGCACCGTGCACATCGCCGGCACCGATCTGACCGCCCTGCCGGACAAGGAACGCACCGCCGCCCGCCGCCGCCACATCGGCTTCGTCTTCCAGCAGTCGAACCTGCTGGCCTCCCTCACCGTCAGGGAACAGCTCCTGCTGCCCCTGCACATCGACGGTCGCCTCGACGCCGCGGCCCGCAGCCGGGCCGAGGAACTCATCGAGGCAGTCGGGCTCAGCCACCGGGCAGGATCCCGCCCGCACCAGCTCTCCGGAGGCGAACGCCAGCGCGCGGGCCTGGCCCGAGCTCTGATGACCTCTCCCGCCGTCCTGCTGGTGGACGAACCCACCTCGGCGCTGGACCGGGTGCGTTCGGCCGAGGCGGTGCGGCTGATCGCCGAGCAGACCCATGAGCGCGGCACGGCCACGGTCATGGTCACCCACGACACGGCGATAATGGACGCAGCCGACCGGGTCCACGAGATGGTCGACGGCCGCCTGTCCTGACCGGTGGCCGCGGGCCGGAACCACATTCCCGGCCCTGTCCGCCCCTTCCAGGAGCCCGCCCCGCATGCCGAAGATCAACGCCTCCACCGTCGCCGAGCACCGCGCCCAGCAACGCGAGGCGTTGATCGGGGCGGCGATCGACATCCTGGTCAACGAGGGCGCCACCGCCGTCACACCGGCGGCGGTCGGCGCCCGCGCCGGCCTGGCCCGCTCCAGCGTCTACCAGTACTTCGACTCCTCGGCAGCCCTCCTGGCCACCATCACGGAGGAAGCCTTCCGGCGCTCCAACGAGGCACTCACCCGCGCCATGGCCGCCGCGAACGGCCCGCTGGAACGCGTCGAGGCGTTCTTCGGGGAAAGCCTCCGCCTGGGCGCCGAGGGCGCCCACCGGCCCGCCGTCGCCCTCATGAACGCCGGCCTTCCTCCGGCCTGCCAACAGCGGCTGATGGAACTCCATCTGGAGCAGGTCGAACCGTTCCGCGCCGCCGTCCGGGAGCTCGGCGTTCCCGAGCCCGCGCTCACGGCCGACCTGATCGCCGGAATGCTGCACACCGCCCTGGCCGCCGTCGAGAACGGCACCCCCCTCGATACGGTCACCCAGCGCACCCTCGCGCTCGTGCGCCGCTGCCTCACCCCGGTCGGCAGCACCGCCCGCACACCGGAGCAGGGGGCCTGAAGCCTCCGTACCGCCGAAGCACCTCGGGCGACCGCGGCCCGGCACGCCTTTGCCGGTGCCCACTCGCCGTCGGCCGCGTTCTTGTCGCGCAGGGGGCGCAGGCCGCCGGGGAGGCCGGGTCCGCTGCTGCGTGGGCGCCCCCAGGAGGGCGCGATCCACAGCCTGACCGCATCGGGTTTCGCCCTCCGAGGCGCTCGATGAGCGGCCTGGGCGGTCGAACAGTAGCGTGGAAGGGGAGGAGCAGCCGGGGCAAGGACAGGACGACACTGCGTCGGGCGAGGAATCCCAGGTGAATGCGTCGCGACTTGATCTCCATGCGCGCCGAGGGCTGGTCACCGGAGCGGGCAGCGGCATCGGACGAGCCATCACCCTCGAACTGGCCGACCGCACGTGCTCCTTGGTTCTGGTCGGCCGGCGGGCCGGGCCGTTGGAAGAGGTGGCGGACCTGGTCCGGGAGCAGGGTGGCCGAGCATGGGTCGTCACGGCCGACCTCACGTCGGAGGGCGAGCCGGAACGCGCCGTCGCGGAGAGCGTGCAGGCACTGGCAGGGCTCGACCTACTGGTCAACAACGCGGGGAACGTGCGTGCGGGTGCGCTCGACGAGGACATCGACGTCCCGGACATCTACGCGATGGTGCGGCTGAACCTGCTTGCACCCATCCTCGCCACGCGTGCCGCGCTGCCGCATCTGCGTGAAGCCGGCACCGCGCACGGCCAGGCCGCGGTCCTGGGCATCGCGTCCGGCGCGGCTCTGGTCGGTGTGCCGTACTACAGCGTGTACGCGGCGACCAAGGCGGGTCTGGCCCGGTTCGACGAGGCCTTGCGCCGGGAGCTGACCGGTACCGGCATCCACGTGGCCACGTCGTATCCGGGGGCGACGGAGACGCACATGATGGTGTCGTCGCAGGCAGGCGCCGATCTCGGTTTCGAGCGGCGACCGGTGGACGAGGTGGCGTCCGAGATCGTCGCGGCGCTCGAGGCCCGTGAGGCGGACATCAACACGCAGCGACCCGAACGCCGGGAACTGCAGGAGCTGAACATCACCGATCCGCCGGCCGTGGACGCGCGGCTCGCGCCGACGCTCGGCGCGCTCCGCGAGGCCGTGCGGAACCACCGCAGCATCTGACGTCCGGACGTCCCGTCGGACGCGTCGAGCCGCCTCGGTACGACTCGTGGCGTGCGGTGATTCCGTTCCCGGCCCCTGCCCGCACGCGCTCGGCTCCCGGCTCGCCGCTCAGAACTCCTCGTAGGTGTCCGGATCGCCGCCGGTCCGGCCGCGGGCCAGGGCCGAGAGGGCCGCGACCTCGGTCTCGGTCAGGGTGAAGTGGAAGAGGGCGAGATTGGCGCGCTGGCGGGCCGGTGAGGCGGACTTCGGTATCGGCAGGGCGTCCAGCTGGAGGTGCCAGCGCAGGACCACCTGCGCCGGGGTCACGCCGTGGCGGTGGGCGGCCTCCAGGACGACGGGCTCGGTGAGGAGTTCGCTGCCCCGGCCGAGGGGGCTCCAGCTCTGGGTGGCGACACCGCGGGCGGCGTGGGCCGCGCGCGGCTCGGGCTGGGGGAAGTAGGGGTGCATCTCGATCTGGTTGACCGAGGGCAGGACGCCGGTCTCCTCGTACAGCCGGTCGATCTGTGACGGGGTGAAGTTGCTGACCCCGAGGGAACGGATCAGCCCTTCCTCGCGCAGGTCGATCATGGCCCGCCAGGAGTCGGTGTACTTGTCCAGGCGGGGCAGCGGCCAGTGGATGAGGTAGAGGTCGACGTAGTCCACGCCGAGCCGTGAGGCGGACTCGGCGAACGCCCGGCGGGTCTCGTCGTAGCCGTGTGCGCTCCCGCGCAGCTTGGTGGTGACGAACACCTCCGCGCGCGGCAGGCCGCAGGCCGCGAGCGCGCGGCCCACGGCGACCTCGTTGCCGTAGCTGGCGGCGGTGTCGAGCAGGCGGTAACCGGCATCGAGTGCGCCGCGTACCGCGGCCTCCGCGTCGGTCTCCTGCAGTGGATAGGTGCCGAAGCCGACGGCGGGCATGGCCACGCCGTCGGAGAGGGTGCGAGTGGGGGCCGTGGTCATGGGAATCCTCGGACTCGAATACGGGGGTGCGTCGGTACGCCGACGTGTCCGCTCGGCACCGGAGTACGGCTCGCCGGGCGGACACGTCGGAGGTTCAGCCGGTCTGGGCCAGAGCGGCGTCGCGGGCCGCGGGGTCGGGCTCGGCCGGCGTCACGGACACCGGCCGGAGCAGCGCCCACGCGCCGAAGGCGGCCGCGAAGGCGAGCATCCCGAGCCCGCACCAGAGGTTGACGTTCCAGCCTCCGGCCTTGCGGAGCTCCGCCGGCGTCTCTCCGGACGCACCCATCACGGTGAGCACAGTTCCGTAGATCCCGAACAGAGCGGCGATGATGGTGCGCAGGTCGAACAGGGTCTGCCACTTCTGCGGCGACACGGTCCGCCGTGGCTGGTTCTCGGACATGGAAGGTCTCCGCTTCTCACCAGAAGGCGATGTTCAGGGCGGTGGCGAGGGCCAGGACGCCGGCGGCGAGCACCGCAGGCCTGCGGTACCAGCCGGCGTCTTCCCCTGTCGCCTCGTGCACACGGTGGCTGCGCGGGGTCGACGACCAGACCAGACCCGTCAGTTCGGCGTCGGCCTTGGGACGGGTGACCAGGGAGACGGCGACGCTCACCAGGACGTCCACCACGAAGGCGGCGATCGCGCCGAGGAAGCTGGCGCCCTGCCCGGAGACGTGCAGGACCCCGGTCCGGTTGAGCATGTCGATGGTGATCGCGGACGCGGTGCCGGCGATGAGGCCGACGCCACCGGCCACCGGGGTCATCCGCTTCCAGAACATGCCCAGGATGAAGGTGGCGAACAGCGGCGCGTTGAAGAAGCCGAAGAGCGTCTGCAGGTAGTCCATGATGTTGCCGAAGTTCCCGGCGATGAACGCCGTGCCGATCGCCACCAGGCAGCCGACCACGGTGAGCACGCGGCCCGTGCGCAGGTAGTACTCGTCCGGCCTGTCCTTCTTCACATACGTCTGCCAGATGTCGTAGGTGACGACCGTGTTGAAGGAGCTGACGTTGGCCGCCATACCGGCCATGAAGGCGGCGAGCAGGCCGGCGATGGCGATGCCGAGCATCCCGTTGGGCAGGAGGTCGCGCATCAGCAGCTCGATGGAGTTGTTGAAGGACACCCCGCCCAGGCTCTGCACCGAGGGGTCCGCGGCGTTGGCGGCCTTGAGGGCGGCCAGCTGCGGGGAGAGCACGGCGGCGACCATGCCCGGGATCATGATCAGCAGGATGAGCAGCGTCTTCGGGTAGGCGCCGATCAGCGGGGTGCGGCGGGCCGCGGACATGCTCTTCGCCGACAGTGCGCGCTGCACCTCGGTGAAGTTGGTCGTCCAGTAGCCGAAGGAGAGCACGAAGCCGAGGCCGAAGACGATGCCGAGCACGGAGAGCGTGGAGTCGCCGATGCCCGTAAGGTTGGTGCCGGGCCAGGAGTGCACCTGCAGCGCGGCGTCGCCGCCGGTTCCGTCGATCTTGTGGACCAGTCCGCTCCAGCCGCCGACCCGGTGCAGCCCGACGAGGGTGAGGGGCAGCAGCAGCGCCAGGATGACGAAGAACTGCATGACCTCGTTGTAGATCGCCGCCGACAGCCCGCCGAGCAGGGTGTAGACGAGGACGATCGCCCCCGCGGCGAGGATCGACAGCCAGGAGGGCCAGCCCAGCAGCAGGTTCACGACCGTGGACAGGGCGTAGAGGTTCACGCCGGCGATGAGCACCTGGGCGAGTGCGAAGCTGACGGAGTTGACCAGGTGGGCGAAGCTGCCGAAGCGGCGCAGCAGGAACTCGGGGACGCTGCGGACCTTGGAGCCGTAGTAGAACGGCATCATGACCAGGCCCAGGAAGACCATGGCCGGGATGGCGCCGATCCAGTAGTAGTGCACCGAGGGCAGGCCGTACTGCGCGCCGTCGGCCGTCATGCCGAGGATCTCGACGGCCGCCAGGTTGGCGGAGATGAAGGCCAGGCCGGTGACCCAGGCCGGCATGGAGCGGCCGGAGAGGAAGAAGTCCATGCTGGAGGCGACCTTGCGGCGGGCGAGGACGCCGATCCCCAGGACGAAGGCGAAGTAGACCGCGACCAGCACGTAGTCGATCGGCTGGGCGTTCAGGCGCAGATTCGCGTCAGCGATGGTGAGCACCGCTCGCACCTCCCGGCCGTGCGGTGGGGAGCGGGTGCGTGGTGCCCGTCGATCGTCTCGGCGGTGGTCCGACGGGGCCCGGCGGCGCTGCCGGGGCCGGTACGGCTTCGATCATGTTGGCGTCCCTGTTCTCCGGGTGCGTTCTCCGGGTGCGTTCTCCGGGTGCGTTCTCCAGGTGCGTGGGGCCGCTCGCCCGGAAGAAGAATGCTGGTGGTCGGACAGGTGCCCACTGTGATCACTCACTAGTTAGGAAGGGGCCCTGACCAAAGAATTTCGCGTTAACGTAACAGCGGCTACCGACGGCCGCAAGGGGTGAGATGGAAATCCGCAAGGGGCTCGGTCTGCAGGCTTTGCCGAGCATGACGCTGCTGCGCGAGCTGACCGACCAGATCGTGCTGGACACCGTGTTCGAACAGGCGCCCATCACCCGGGCGGAGATCGCGCAGCACACCGGTATCTCCAAGACCACGGTCTCCGAGGCGGTGCGCCGACTGGAGGCGGCCGGCCTGCTGCTGCCCGCGGGGGAGCAGCGCGGCCGGCAGGGCAGGGTGGGGACGTACTACAAGGTGGCGCCGAGTGCCGGCTTCGTGGTGGCGGTCGACCTCAACCCCACCCTGATCCGGGTCTGCGCGGCCGACCTGTTCGGGCGGCCCTTCCTGGAGACCGCGCACGCGCCGGTGCAGCCGCGCGAACCGGTCCGGGTCGCGGACCAGTTGCGCGAGCTGGTGGCCGATGCGATCACCGTGGGCGTCCCCGGCCACGGCAAGCCGCTCGCGGTCGCGGTCTCGGTGGCGAACCCGGTCGACCCCGCGACCTCGCGCGTCGTCGTGCTGGACGACACCCCGTACCCGGAGGGTCTGTTCCAGCCGCAGGAGGCGCTGGACGGCCTGGCCGACGTGCCGGTCCTCGTGGAGAACGACGTCAACCTCGCCGCGGTCGCCGAGCGCTGGCACGGCGCCGCACGCACGGCGGCCAGCTTCGCCTACGTCTACGTCGGTACGGGCATGGGCATGGGGCTGGTGATCGGCGACCAGCTGATCCGCGGGGCCCGGGGGGTCGCCGGGGAGATCGGCTACCTCAGCGTCAGCGCACAGCCGCCCGGACCCCGGCACGGCCGCCACGGCCTGGCCAGGGCCGTCGCCGCCGGGTTCCCGCCGCACCGCGAGCGGAGCGGCGACCAGGTCGGGGTCGAGGCCGCCCGCCAGGTCTTCGACCGCGCGGCCGCGGGCGACGCCGAGGCGGAGCGCATCGTGGAGCGGGAGGGCCGCATCATCGGCGAGGCGATCGCCGCCGTCTGCGCGGTGGTGGACCCCGAACTGGTGCTGCTGGGCGGGCCCATCGGGCTGCATCCAGCCCTGCTGGAGCCGGTGCGCGCCACGGTCCACGACCTCGCGCCGCTGACCCCGCCGATCGAGGTGGGCACGCTGGGGGACGCCGCGGTGGTGCGCGGCGCGCTCGCCCTGGCGTTGCGGCGGGCGCGCACCGACCTGTGGGCGGGGGCCGGTCGTCCGTCCGCCTGACCGGCCCGCCAGGTTTTAGTCAGGAGCCTTGCCTAAACAGGGGGCCCTGGTTACGGTGGCGCCATAAGTTAGGACTCCTGACCAAAGGCGGATGCGCCATGTCCACCATCAACGATCAACGTCACGCCCTGCCCGCCCTGCCGAACTGGCAGAGCACCCCCGAAGACCTTCCGAAGGCCATCCGCGAGATCAAGGCGGCGCTGCGCGCCCGGATCGCGGCCTCGGGACGCACCGTCGAGGAGGTCTTCGCGGTCGTGGAACGGCGGGTCGCCGCCCGGATCGCCGAGATCGAAGCGGACCGGGAGCGCGGCGAGGAGGTGTGGCCGGTCATCGACTACGCCGACATCGCCGCGGGCGCCGTTTCCCCCGAGCAGCTGGACAAGCTGAAGCGGCGCGGCTGCCTCGTCGTGCGCGGCCACTTCCCGCGCGAACAGGCCCGCGCCTGGGACGCCGGCATCGTCGACTACGTCGAGCGGAACGGCTTCTTCGAGAACTACACCGGCCCCGGCGACGACTTCTTCGGCAGCGTCGGCTCCAAGCCGGAGATCTACCCCATCTACTGGTCCCAGGCCCAGATGGAGGCGCGCCAGAGCGAGCGGATGGCCGACGTCCAGCGGTTCCTCAACGGGCTGTGGCGACACGAGTCCGACGGCGCACGGTGGTTCGACCCCGAACGCGACGCCCTGTATCCGGACCGCATCCGCCGCCGTCCGCCGGGCACGGACTCCGGCGGCCTCGGCACCCACTGCGACCCCGGCACCCTCGACCTGTGGATGACCCGGGAGAACCAGCGGGCCTTCCGTCACCTCTTCGACGGCACCCCCGAGCAGTACGACCCCTGGGACGCCGCCTTCCGCACCACGGGCCCCCAGTACCCCGGCACCACCATGTGCTCCGCCTTCCGCACCTTCCAGGGCTGGACCGCGCTGTCCGACATGGACCACGACCAGGGCGTCCTGCACACCGTGCCCGTCCCCGAGGCCATGGCCTACCTGATGCTCCGCCCGCTGCTGCCGGACGTCCCGGAGGACGACATGTGCGGCGTCACCACCAACCAGGTCTTCCCCGCCAGTGAGAAGTGGCACCCGCTGCTCCTCAAGGCCCTCAGCGGCATCCCGGACGTCAAGGCCGGCGACTCGGTCTGGTGGCACTGCGACATGATCCACAGCGTCGCACCGGTCACCGACCAGAAGGGCTGGGGCAACGTCATGTACATCCCCGCCGCGCCCTGGTGCCCGCGCAACGAGCAGTACGCGAAGAGCGTCCGGGACGCCTTCCTCACCGGCTCCAGCCCCAGCGACTTCCCCGAGGAGCACTACGAACGCTCCTGGAGCGGCCGCTTCGACCCGGCCGACCTCAACGAGACGGGTCGCCGGGGACTCGGCCTGGACTGAACCGGCCGCACCCTGATGGTGAAGGGGGCCCGCGATGGTGAAGGGGGCCTGCTCACGCGTTCCGGGCGAACCGATCGAGGGGTGCGCCTCACCCCGCCCGGCCAGGAGGGTGCTGGGCTGGAAACCCCGGTTCAGCGCACTCGACCCCGTGCCTTCAGCGGCACCGGCGGCAGCTCCGGGGCAGGCAGCGGATCGCCGTCGTACCCCTTCACCTCCCCGAATCCCGACCCGCTCGTCCACTCCTCCCGGGCCTGTTCGATCTCCCGCTGGGTGCGGGCGACGAAGTTCCACCACATGACCAGTTCCTCGGCGAACGGCTCGCCGCCCAGGAGCATGATCCCGGCGTCCGACTCGGCGCGCAGCGGTAGTTCGGAGCGGCCGCAGCCGAGGTAGAGCAGGGAGCCCGGCAGGACCGGCACGCCGTCGACGTGCACCTCGCCGGACATCGCGAGGACGCCGTACTCGAAGTCGGGCTCCAGGGGCAGGCGGACGTCGGCGCCCCGGGTGAGGGCGAGGTCGGCGCCGACGATCGGGGTGTACGCCGTACCGGGGGAGACCGAGCCGTCGAGGTCGCCGAGGATCACCGTGGCGGTCAGGCCGGGGGCGGTCACCGTGGGCAGCTCGGGGTGGAACTCGAACGTCGGGTCGGTGTGCCGGTGCTCGTCGGGCAGCGCCACCCACAGTTGGGCGCCGTGCAGGAAGCGGGCGTGCGGGCGGGGGCTCTCCTCGGAGTGGCTGATCGCGCGCCCGGAGGTCATCAGGCCGAGCTGCCGGGGCCGGATCGTCTGCAGGCTGCCCGTCGAGTCACGGTGCAGCACCTCGCCCTCGTGCAGCCAGCTGACCGTCTGCAGCCCGATGTGCGGGTGCGGCGGCACCTGCATGCCGGGCTCGTCGGCGATGTCGTCCGGACCGTAGTGGTCCACGAAGGCCCACGCGCCGATCATGCGGCGGCCGAGGTTGGGCAGCAGCCTGCGCACCTCGGTCGACTCGCCCAGCTTCACCTGACGGGGGCTCAGCAACTCGCGGACGGGCTCGGCGACGACGAATCCGCGGCCGCCGCAGACGCTGGGCACCGGGGCGCGGTCAAGGTTGCTCATGCCGCCCAACTTAGCGGGGCGGACTCCGCAACGGTGAGCGTGGAAACCGGCATTTTCGTTGGTCGGGTCAATCAGCCGACCTACATGTCGGGTTACCTACGGTCCGCTGCTCACCGGACCCAGCGGGCCGGCCGGCGTCGTGCGGGCGGCGACGGCGCGGACGACCATGACATCGAACCCGCCCAGCCAGGTGCGCCGTCCCCGCCGGTCACGGCTGCGGCCCGCTCGGGGACGGCTCGGCCGCGTGCGGAGCGGCAGGGCTCGGCACCGGTGACGGTGTGCCGACGGTCGGGTGGGGCGAGCGGGCCGTAGTGGTCCACGAAGG
>NZ_JBLEBI010000110.1:0-22570 GCF_047340315.1 Streptomyces sp. AF1A | reverse complement strand
GCGCGGACGCCTCCGCGGGCGCGGGCTCGGGCGCCGGTGCCGGCACGGGCGGGTGCTGCTCGGTCATACGGCCTTCCCCGGGTCCTTGATGCGGTCGAGTTGCTGTCCGACGAAGAGGGCCAGGGCGTTGCCGTCCACCGGGCGGGCCCCGGTCACGTGCACGCTGACCAGCACGTTGCCCACGTAGGCGGAGCAGAACATGCGGTCGAACTTCTCGCCGTCGCTCTTGGGGGTCAGGAAACAGGCGGCGTTCTTGTGCCCTTTGATCTCGGGGCCCTTGCGGAAGATCTGGAGGGCGGCGAAGAACTGCTGCTGGGTGCTCGCCAGGTGGCGTGCGGAGCCACTGTCCATCTGCACCAGCTCGACGCCGATGGTGGCGGCGTGCTTGCCGACGCCGGGCGACGCGTAGCTGCGCATCGCCATGCCCTTGATGTGCTGCTTGTCGATCTCGTCCTCCAGCTTGCGCCGGGTCGTCGGCGGCAGGTCGTGGATCGACTGCTTGCGCAGGGCGGTGGCCTGGGCGCCGTTGAGTTCGGCGTCGGCGCCGTACTCGCCGATGTCCGGTCCCTGGTGGTATCCGTTGACGGCCTGCTCGTAGGGCAGCAGCATGCCGCGCAGCCCCTTGGCCTGCGGGTCCCCCGCGTCCTTCGTCGCCTTCGGGAGCTTCCACACCGGCTTCCCGGGGTCCCGGTCGGCGTGCGAGACGGTCACCGAGGTGTAGCCGACGCCCGCGACCACCGCGACGGCGACCAGGCCGGCCGTCAGGATGCGGCCCAGCCGGGGCCGCCGTCGGGCTGGCACCGCGTCCGGGCCGGCGGCGAGGGGCTCCACGGGCCAGGCAGGAGGACCGGGCTGCGCCGGGACGGCGGCGAGGGGCTCCGCGGACCAGGCGGGGGGACCGGGCTGCGCCGGGACGGCCGGTGCCGCGGGCTCGGCCGGTTGCTGGGCGGGCTGCTCGTTCGGGAACTCGTTCACAGGCGGGCCACCTGCTTCTTCGCCAGGTCCATGACCTTCTCCTTCGAGACCGGACCGGTTCCCGAGACGTCGATCTCCATGACGATGTCGCCACGCGAGGCGATGGCCTCGCCGCTGTACACCGGCACGTACCCGGGCTTGGTGTCGGGCCTGTCGTGGACGTACACCATGCCGTCGCCGGTGCCGGGCAGCGTCCAGCTGCGGGTGCTGGGTTCGCGGTCATCCCAGTACTGCTGGTTTTGCACATGCTCCGAGGCGGCCAGCTTGCTCGCCTGGCGGTACTGCACGAGCCGGATCTCGACGTAGGTGGAGTCGGTCTGCCAGGCGGTGACGGCGGCGCGGCGGAACTCGTTCTCGAGCTGGTCTCCGAAGGCCGGGACCGGCTTGGTGAAGAGGTCCGCGTAGTCGGCCGCGTCCAGCCAGGTGTCGGTGTACTCGGTCTTCCGCGTCCCGCCGGGCCGCTTCAGCAGCAGCTTGCGCAGGTCGCCGTCGGTCTTCACCCGGTGGTCCTGCGCGGCCGTCAGCGGCTGGACGTAGCCCTTGGCCTGACGGACGACGGGCTGGGACAGCGAGGGCAGCCTCGTCGGCTTGCGGTCGGCCTGCACGAGGTAGCCGGCGCAGGTGCCGGCCACCAGGCCGAGCACGGCGGCGCCGGCGATGAGCAGCGCGGTACGGCCGCGACGGCGTGCCGGGGCGGCGGGTGCTTCGGGGTTCTCCGGCGCGAGGTCGCTCGCGGGGCCAGCGCCCGCGGGGCCGACGCTCGCGGGATCCGTCGGGACGGACATGACCGGCACGGGTGCGGGCGACACCGGGACCGGCGGCGCGGGCGGGGCGGGCGGAACAGACGGCTCCGGCCCGTCCCCCGTGGGTCTCTCTGGTACTTCCAAGGCGTCTCCCCAGTAACGGAGGCACGAGTTCCGTCACTCGCGCTTCACAGGAGACTGATGTCATGCGCATGGAGTTGTAGGCAAACGGATTACGATTCGGCCATGGCGAAAAAGCTCGTGATCAAGGTGACGGCCGGGGCGGACGCCCCCGAGCGGTGCTCCCAGGCGTTCACGGTGGCGGCGGTGGCCGTGGCCAGCGGGGTGGACGTCTCGCTGTGGCTGACCGGGGAGTCGTCCTGGTTCGCGCTGCCCGGGCGGGCCGCCGAGTTCGAGCTGCCGCACGCGGCCCCGCTGCCCGATCTGATCGACTCGGTCCTCGCGGCCGGCCGCATCACGCTGTGCACCCAGTGCGCCGCCCGGCGCGAGATCACCGAGAAGGACGTCATCGAGGGCGTGCGGATCGCGGGCGCGCAGGTCTTCGTCCAGGAGGCGCTGGCGGACGACACCCAGGCGCTCGTGTACTGAGCCGTACGGAGCCCTGCTCCCCGCGGCTCCTCCTAGGACCGGGGCGGCTTCTTGCCGTCCAGCTCGTCCCACCACTCGTCGGACTCCGGGTCGCCGGACGGATCGTCCCACCAGCGGTCCTCCGGGCCCCTCCGGTTCGCGATCATCGCGGCGACCGGCGGGATCACCATGGCCACGACGCACATGGCGACGGCCGCCGGGACCGACCAGATGCGTACGACTCCCCACGCCAGGACGAAGAGCCCGATACAGGCACCCATCATGGCGAAGTACACGTGACGTCGCCGTGCGTACATGCTTCCAGGGTAGGTCGGGCGCGCCCTGTCACAACTGATCCACAATTCCCGCTGGCCGCGGGCCCGCAGGGTTACCTTGGCGTTGCCCAGCCCGACCGCCGACCCCGGGGGAAGACCACATGCGCGCCCTGCGAATACTGCTGATCCTCGTCGTGATCCTGGGCGGGCTGTTCGTGATCGTGGACCGGGTCGCGGTGCACTTCGCGGAGGGCGAGGCGGCCGACAAGCTGAAGGCCTCGCAGAACCTGGCCTCGACCCCGGACGTGAACATCAAGGGGTTCCCGTTCCTCACGCAGGTCGCGGGCGGGTCGCTGGACGACGTCGAGGTCGGGATCAAGGACTACGAGGCGGCCACGGGCACGGCGGGCAAGACGATCCGGATCGACGACCTCAAGGCCGACATGAAGGGCGTCTCCTTCTCCGGCGACTACAGCTCCGCCACCGCGGCCACCGCCACCGGCACCGCGACGATCTCCTACGGCGAGCTGCTGAAGACCGCGAAGTCCGAGCCGACCGAGGTCCTGCCCGGCCTGACCGCCAAGGTCGTCGCCCTCTCCGACGGCGGCAACGGCAAGATCAAGGTGACGGCCAAGGTGACCGGCCGGCTCGGCCCGCTCCCGATCGACCAGACCGTCTCCGTGCCCAGCACCGTCAGCGTCGTGAACAACCGGGTGCAGGTGCACGCCGACTCGCTGCCCAAGCTGGGCGCCGCCACGATCGCCGAGAACCGCGTCCGCCGGATCACCGACTTCCAGCAGGCCATCGACCGGCTGCCCGGCGGCATCGAACTGGACAAGGTGCAGGCCGCGAAGGACGGCGTACAGATCACCGTGAAGGGTTCGGACGTCAAGCTGGCCGGGTAAGGGCCGCTGCCGACGTCCGGTGGGCGTGGCCGTCCAAGGGCACCCCCGACGTCCGGTGGGCGTGGCCGACCGGGGACACCCCCGACGCCCCGTGGGCATGGCCCACCAGGGGCAAGGGGCACCCCGACGGCCCGTGGGCATGACCGACCAGGGACACCCCCGACGGCCCGTGGGCATGGCCGACGAGGAGCACCCCCGTGACCGACCGGGCTCGCCCCGGACCGGCGTCCGACTGGCGAGACGGCTCGTCCGTACGGCAGAAGCCATGACCCGCACGCACGCCCGGAGGCCGTGCGGCTGCGGCCTGGAGGTCCACCACATCCCACTATTCGGACGATCGAATCTCGCCATATGACACACCGGTGACATGCCTGCCCGTACCTCCCTACGATCGTGGCCATGAAGCGACAGGCGGATCTCACGAAGCGGCGGGCAGTCGACCTGTGCCGCGTTGCCGCCATGCTCTGTCGCCCCTTCTGAGCGAAAGTCCCCGACTTCCGCATCTCACGCATGCCCTGCTGGAAGGGCACCCGTGCGCCGCCCGCACCCCGGGCGCGCCCCTCACACTCGCACGCCCCGCCGCAACTGCCCCGGAGGAGAAAAGCATGAGCCGCAGCGACGTCCTGGTCGACGCCGACTGGCTGCAGGAGCACCTGGACGACCCGACCATCGCGATCGTCGAGGTCGACGAGGACACCTCCGCGTACGACAAAAACCACATCAAGAACGCGATCCGCATCGACTGGACCAAGGACCTGCAGGACCCGGTCCGCCGTGACTTCATCGACCAGGAGGGCTTCGAGAAGCTCCTGTCGGAGAAGGGCATCGCCAACGACACCACCGTGATCCTCTACGGCGGCAACAACAACTGGTTCGCGTCCTACGCCTACTGGTACTTCAAGCTGTACGGCCACGAGAACGTCAAGCTGCTCGACGGCGGCCGCAAGAAGTGGGAGCTGGACGCCCGGGAGCTGGTGGCGGGCGACGAGGTTCCGGAGCGGCCGAAGACGGAGTACAAGGCCAAGCCGCAGGACACCTCGATCCGCGCGTTCCGCGACGAGGTCGTGGACGCGATCGGCAAGCTGAACATCGTCGACGTCCGCTCGCCCGACGAGTTCTCCGGCAAGCTGCTCGCCCCGGCCCACCTGCCGCAGGAGCAGTCGCAGCGCCCCGGCCACGTGCCGACCTCCCGGAACATCCCGTGGTCCAAGAACGCCAACGACGACGGCACCTTCAAGTCGGACGAGGAGCTCAAGGCCCTCTACGAGGCGGAGCAGGTCGACCTGTCGAAGGACACCATCGCCCTGTGCCGCATCGGTGAGCGCTCCGCCCTGACCTGGTTCGTGCTGCACGAGCTGCTGGGCGTGGAGAACGTCAAGAACTACGACGGCTCCTGGACCGAGTACGGCTCCCTCGTCGGCGTGCCGATCGAGCTCGGCGCGAACAAGTAAGCCAGACCCCTCAGACCCTCAGTCCTCAGGAGGAACAGCATGTGCGGAGCGAAGGCCGGCGGCCCGGACGCCTCCACGATCAAGCCCGGTGAGACGACGATCCAGGGCCAGGTGACCCGTGACGGCGAGCCGGTGACGGGCTACGTCCGTCTGCTGGACTCGACCGGCGAGTTCACGGCCGAGGTTCCGACCTCGGCGACCGGTCAGTTCCGCTTCTACGCGGCCGAGGGCACATGGACGGTCCGGGCGCTGGTGCCGGGCGGCACGGCCGACCGTACGGTCGTGGCCCAGAAGGGCGGGCTGGCCGAGGTCGCCATCGCAGTCTGAGTTCGCGCTCCGCTGGAGGGCCGTATCCCCTGGGTTGGACGCCAGGCGGGGATGCGGCCCTCCGGCGTTCCGCCGCAGGGGTGCCTTGGGAGGCGGGGTACTCGTGCGCGGTGCTCGGCATCAGGCGCGCGGGCACGGAGTGACAGCGGGAGGGCGTCCGTCGAGGGCGGTGGCGCGTGCGTCCTCCGATGCGAGTCAGCAGGTTTGGCGCAGGTAGCAGAGCCGCTGCGCCGACACAGTGTCGTCGACGGTGCCCAGTCTGAACTTGAACTGGTCCGGAGAGGTCGCGTACGAGCCCAGGCCCGGGGCCGCGCTCGGATTCACATAGTGGACGTACCGGAGCCTGCCGTTCTTGTTCAGCAGGTTGTTGTCACCCGGCCATGTCCTGCTGCATGCAGTGCTGTTGGCCGGCTGCCAGCACGCGAACGCGCCGTTGTGGGGGCGGTGGCCCGCCTGCTTGAAGGCGATGAAGGCGCCGGGGCAATAGCCGCTGGGGCACCCGTGGTTCCTGTATCTGTGATACGTCACGAGTGTCCAGCTGTGATGGCACCCCGCGGTCTGGGGGTGGTAGCAGACCCACAACTCATCGGGCACGGGCCTGTTCGTCGTGGAAGGCCAGCGCGCCACGTGAGCGATCTTGACCCCCGCACCGGTCGCCCGCAGGAAGAGGGCATTGTGGACCCGATAGACGTTGCTTGCGGAATCCTTGTAGATGACCGCCACGCCCTCCGAAGGAGCCTTCGGGGCTGCGGCCGCCACCTGCACGGCGCCGGCGGGACGGGTTGCCGCGGAGCGCAGTGACACGGCGGGTGTCGCAGCGGCAGCGGTGAGAAGCACGGCAAGCAGTGCGGTCCGGATCAGGCGGCCTGCGGGTGCGAACATGAGGCTCCGTTCTGGTCACTCCTTGATCACCGGGAGACCTCTGCTGTTTGCCACAGCGGACCGGGCCGTCACCTGGAAAACCGAAGGATCAGCCACTTGGGGCAGCGGGTTCCGGGGAACGGGTCCGCCCCCCTGGTGACGAGCCTGCCCGCGGTGCAGTCGCGGGCCGCTCCGTACGCCTGACGGGATCGGAGTCGGTCGGGGGAAACGACGGACTCGTCGGCACCACGGTCTCAGCCCAGCACCCTCCCCAGCGCCCACACCACCGGTGCCGCCGCCGACAGCGGCAGGGCCACCCCGGCCGTGAAGTGCACGAACCGCGAGGGGTAGTCGTAGGCCGCCACCCGGTGGCCCACCAGGGCGCAGACCGCGGCGGCCCCGCCGAGCACCGCGCCCTTGGCGCCGAAGCCCGTCATGGCCCCCACGGCGATGCCCGCCCCGGCGGCGGCCAGCAGTGAGACGACCACCGAGGCGGGCGTCGGCAGGGGCAGCGCACGCGCCAGCACGGCCACGGCCACGGCGGCGGCGCCCACCGAGACGGCGTCCCGGTCGGCGCCCAGATATCCGGTGGCCAGCACCGTGAGGGCCGCGGAGACGACGGTCGCCATCAGGCCGTACATCCGCTCGTCGGCCGAGGCGTGCGAGCGGAGCTGCAGGACGAGGGACAGCAGGACCCAGACGCCGAGGGGCCCGAGGATCGCGGCGGGCGCGTGATCGCGGCCCGCGGCGAGGACCGCCGCATCGGCCGTCAGGCCGCCCAGGAAGGCGAGCGCGATGCCCTGCCGGGCCGGCCACATGCCGTTCAGCCGGAACCAGCCCGCCGCCGTCACCGCCTGGAGCAGCACCAGCGGCACCAGGAGGGCGTACGAGCCGACCGGTGCCGCGGCCGCCAGCAGCAGGCCGAGCAGCGCGGTGAGCAGCGCCGGCTGCATGCCGGGCTCGATGATCGGGGAGCGGCCCTCCAGCCGGGCCCGCTGGGCGTCGGTGATCCGGGCGTTCCCGGCGAGCGTGGCGGGACCGTACTCCGGCTCGGCCGCGGCGGAGGGCGCCGAGGGCTGGGGCGCCGGGGCCGGGGCCGGGGCCGGTTCGGGCTGGGGCGCCGGGGTGTACTGCGCGTACCCGTGGGACGTCTGCTGCGGATACTCCTGGTACGACGGCTGCGGGTACCCCTGCTGAACCGGCGCGTGCGTCTGGGTCTCCCAGGTCTGGCCCTGCCACTGCTGGGTGAGCTGGGGGTCGTAGCCGCTCTGCTGAGCGTGGTACTGCTGCTCCTGGCCGGGCCACCCCTGCGGCTGCGGCCGGTGCTGCTGCTGGTACGGGTCGTCGTAGCCCTCGTAGGAGCCGCCGCCCTGATACGGCTGGTCAGTCATCGCTCATCCTCCCGCGAACGGCGGGAGCACCTCGACCGTGCCGCCGTCGGCCAGCCGTACCGTCTCGTGCGCCCGGCTCCCGACGGGGTCGCCGTCGACGAGGAAGGAGCATCGCTGCAGCACGCGCGTGAGTTCACCGGGGTGTCGTGCGCGGACGGCGGCCAGCGCGTCGGCGAGCGTGTCCGCGTCGTACGGCTCCTCGGCGACCTGGGCCGCGGCCTTGGCGGCGGCCCAGTAGCGCACCGTGACCTTGGGCATCTGATTCCTCAATCGGCGGCAGAGAGACAAAGACAGAAGACAGATGGTGTCAGGCTAGCCCGCCGCGGCCGCCGCCCAGTCGCCGATCCGGGCGAGCAGGGCGTCGCCGGCCGCGTTCTCGGCGTGGCCCATGCCCGGTTCCAGCCAGAGTTCGCCGTGGCCGCCGGCGGCGTCGGCGAGCATGCGGGGGTGGTCGAGCGGGAAGTAGGCGTCGCGGTCGCCGTGCACGATCAGCAGGGGGGTCGGGGCGATGCGCGCCGCCGCCTCGACCGGGGAGAGCGGCACCGGGTTCCACTCGCGGTGGTGGATGCGGGTGCGCAGGCCGTACCGGCCGACCAGGCGGCCCGCGGGGCGGGTGACCAGCCAGTGCAGGCGGCGCATCGGGGCGGTGCCCCGGTAGTACCAGCGGGCCGGCGCGCTGACCGCGACCACGGCGTCGACCGTGCCCGGGTGCAGGGCCGCGTGCCGCAGCACCACCGAGCCGCCCATGGAGAAGCCGACGGCCACCACGCGGGCGTGCCCGAAGCCGCGGGCCCGGGCGACGGCGGCGGCGAGGTCCAGCACCTCCTTGTCGCCGACCGTGGAGCGGCCGCCGGAGCGTCCGTGGCCCCGGAAGGAGAAGGTGACGACCGCGCCGTAACGGGCGAGCACGCCCGCCACCCTTCGTACATGCGGGCGGTCCACGTCGCCGGTGAAACCGTGGGCGATCACGAACACCAGGTCGGCGTTGTATACGGCGGAGCCCGGATCGTATACGGAATCGATCGCAATTCCGTCGGCCGTGCGCAGGAACGTCCGGACAGGGCCCCGTCTGCCTGTCTCGCCATCCGGACGTACGGTGGAACGCACCACATGACCTGCCGATCGGTTGCTCATGTGGGCTATTCTGCTGGGCAGAGGACTCGGGCAGCGTAGCCCCCGAGTCCTTTTGTGCTTTCGGAAGCGTTGTATACGAAGCGGGAGTCCTCGGGGAACCGCGGGTGTACGGGGCCTTCGGGATCGCAGAGCAGTGCCCGTCCGCACAGCCTCGCAGGGATCGAGGAGGAACCAGACGTATGAGTTCTCTGCTGCTCCTGACCAACGCCCTCCAGCCGTCGACGGAAGTGCTCCCCGCCCTGGGCCTGCTGCTGCACAACGTGCGAGTGGCTCCGGCGGAGGGACCCGCCCTCGTCGACACCCCCGGCGCGGACGTCATCCTCGTCGACGGCCGCCGCGATCTGCCCCAGGTGCGCAGCCTGTGCCAGCTGCTGCGCTCCACCGGCCCCGGCTGTCCCCTGCTGCTCGTGGTGACCGAGGGCGGCCTCGCCGCCGTCACCGCCGACTGGGGCGTCGACGACGTGCTGCTGGACACCGCGGGCCCTGCCGAGGTCGAGGCGCGGCTGCGGCTCGCCATGGGCCGGCAGCAGATCGTCAACGACGACTCGCCCATGGAGATCCGCAACGGCGACCTGTCCGTGGACGAGGCCACCTACTCCGCCAAGCTCAAGGGCCGGGTGCTCGACCTGACCTTCAAGGAGTTCGAGCTGCTGAAGTACCTCGCCCAGCACCCGGGCCGGGTCTTCACCCGCGCCCAGCTGCTGCAGGAGGTGTGGGGCTACGACTACTTCGGCGGCACCAGGACGGTCGACGTGCATGTTCGGCGGCTGCGCGCCAAGCTCGGCCCGGAGCACGAGTCGCTGATCGGCACCGTACGGAACGTCGGTTATCGATTCGTTACCCCCGAGAAGCCCGACCGGGCCGCCGAGGAGGCCAAGGCCACGACCGACCGGGCAAAGAAGGGCGATTCGGACACATCCGCGGTGCTGGGCGGCGCCGAGATCCACGCGGACGCGTAGTTCTCCCCGAGTCCGGGCGGAAAGCGCGCGAACAGGGCACTGCCTGCGCACATCCACGGAGTGATACGCCCTGCCCGGAGGGGGTCAATCCGCGTAGACTCCGCGCGTGGCCAAGGTGACTCGGGATGACGTGGCACGGCTGGCTGGAACCTCCACCGCCGTCGTCAGTTATGTCATCAACAACGGACCCCGGCCGGTCGCCCCGGCCACGCGCGAGCGTGTCCTCGCCGCGATCAAGGAACTGGGGTACCGCCCGGACCGGGTCGCCCAGGCGATGGCCTCGCGCCGCACCGACCTGATAGGGCTGATCATCCCGGACGCCCGCCAGCCCTTCTTCGGGGAGATGGCGCACGCGGTCGAGCAGGCCGCCTCCGAGCGCGGGAAGATGGTCCTGGTCGGCAACACCGACTACATCGGTGAACGCGAGGTCCACTACCTGCGTGCCTTCCTCGGCATGCGCGTGTCCGGGCTCATCCTCGTCTCGCACGCCCTGAACGACCTCGCGGCCGCCGAGATCGACGCCTGGGACGCCCGGGTGGTGCTGCTGCACGAACGCCCGGAGGCCATCGACGACGTCGCCGTGGTGACGGACGACCTGGGTGGCGCCCAGCTCGCCGTGCGCCACCTGCTGGAGCACGGCTACGAGTACGTGGCCTGCATGGGCGGCACGGCGCAGACGCCGGCCGTCGGCGACCCGGTCTCCGACCACGTCGAAGGATGGAAGAGGGCCATGGCCGAGGCGGGCCTGTCCACCGAGGGCCGGCTGTTCGAGGCGCCGTACAACCGCTACGACGCCTACCGGGTGGCCCTGCAGGTCCTGGCCGGCCCCGACCGGCCGCCGGCGATCTTCTGCTCCACCGACGACCAGGCGATCGGCCTGCTGCGCGCCGCGCGCGAGCTGCGCATCGACGTGCCGGGCGAGCTGGCCGTGGCCGGCTTCGACGACATCAAGGAGGCCGCGCTCACCGACCCGCCGCTGACCACGGTCGCCTCCGACCGCTCGGCCATGGCGCGCGCCGCGGTCGACCTGGTCCTCGACGACGGCCTGCGCGTCGCCGGCTCCCGCCGCGAGCGCCTGAAGACGTTCCCGTCCCGCCTGGTCCTGCGCACCTCCTGCGGCTGCACACCGGCCCCGGGCCACTGAGACACCCGCACACGGGGGCTTCGGCCCCCGTCGCGCATGCCCGTGAGGCGCCCCGCCTCGCCTGTTCCTGCGGCACCTCCTGCGCCCGCATGCCCACCGGGGCTCCGGCCCCGGCGTGAGCGCCCTGAGGCGCTTCCGCCCAGCTGGCGCGCACCTTTCGCGGTGGCGCGCCCGGGACACCGGGTCCCGCCGGGAGGGGCTGCCGGCTCCCCTTGCGGCTCCCCTTTGTGAGAGGCGGGTGAGCGGCGGGCCCGCGAGGGGCAGAGGGGTCTTTATATCGGGCAAACGAGGTTCTGCCGGGCTTCTCAGCGAGCACTCAGGAAGCTCTCATGGTCGCGGGGGACTCTCATGTCATGACCGAGAGCATCCGCCGCAGCGGCGAGTACGAGTACGGCACCCCCCACGGCACGTACGGCAGCCCCCAGGGTGCGTACCCCCAGCAGCCCGGCCCCTCCGCTCCCGTGAACCCGGAGTGGCCGCCCCCACCGCCGTACCAGCCCCCGACCGCGACGGACGCCCTGCCGGCGCCGGAGCCGCGGAAGAAGCCCAACCGGGGCCCCGCCGCCCTCCTCGCGGCGGTCGCGATCGTCGCGGCGGCGGTCGGCGGCGGCACGGCGTTCGCCTTCCAGGAGCTGACCGGCAAGGACAGCGTCGCCGCCGCCGGCACGAGCACCACCGTGGTGCCGGCCGGCAAGAAGGGCGACGTCGCCGCGATCGCCGCGGCGGTCACCCCGAGTGTGGTCGAGGTCAACGCGACCCTCCCCGACGGCTCCTCCACCGGCTCCGGAGTGGTCATCACCTCCTCCGGCGAGATCGTCACCAACAACCACGTCATCGCCGGCGCGCAGTCCGTCAAGGTGCGCACCAGCGACGGCAAGAGCTACACCGCGCAGGTCGTCGGCACCGACAGCTCCAAGGACCTCGCGCTGATCAAGCTCCAGGGCGCCTCCGGCCTGAAGCCCGCCGCCCTCGGCGACTCCAGCGGCGTCCAGGTCGGCGACTCGGTCGTCGCGATCGGCTCGCCCGAGGGCCTGACCGGCACCGTCACCAGCGGTATCGTCTCGGCGCTCAACCGGGACGTCACGGTCTCCACCGACGAGGGCCAGCAGCAGTTCCAGGGCGGCGGCCAGTGGCCGTTCCGCTTCGGCGGCCGTCAGTTCAACGGCGACACGGGCTCGTCCACGACGACGTACAAGGCGATCCAGACCGACGCGTCCCTGAACCCCGGCAACTCCGGCGGCGCCCTGATCGACGCGGCCGGCCACATCATCGGCATCAACTCCGCGATGTACTCGTCGAGTCCGCAGGTGTCCTCGTCCTCGGACGCGGGCAGCATCGGCCTCGGCTTCGCGATCCCCGTCAACACCGTCAAGTCCGACCTGGCCAAGCTGCGCTCGGGCTCGCAGAGTTAGAAGGGAGCACGTCATGATCCGGAAGGTTTCGCACCAGAACGCGGGCCGCGGCCCGGCGGACGTCACCGTCGCCCTGGAGGTCGCGCAGGAACTGCAGACCCCGGCCGCACCGCCGGCCACCCCGGCGCCCCGCGCCCCCGAGATCGCCCCGGCGCCGGTCCCCCAGCTGATGGGCCTGCGCACCTCCGCCGACCGCCCGCACCGCCGCAAGGTGCCGCTGCACCGGCTCACCACGATGCGCAGCCTGGCGGTCCTGGGCGCCTGACGCGGCACGCGTGCCCCCGGCCACACGGACGTGGGACGCTGAAAGACACCCGGACCACCGACACCCACCCGAGCATCCCGAGGAACAGCGAGCATGAGCCCCGCCGAAGGCGACCGTGACCCCCAGCGCATCCTGATCGTCGACGACGAGCCGGCCGTACGCGAGGCCCTCCAGCGCAGCCTCGCCTTCGAGGGGTACGACACCGAGGTCGCCGTCGACGGCGCGGACGCGCTGGCCAAGGCCACGGCCTGCCGGCCGGACCTGGTCGTCCTGGACATCCAGATGCCCCGGATGGACGGCCTGACGGCCGCCCGCCGCATCCGCGGGGCCGGCGACACCACCCCCATCCTCATGCTCACCGCCCGCGACACGGTCGGCGACCGGGTCACCGGTCTGGACGCGGGCGCGGACGACTACCTGGTCAAGCCCTTCGAGCTGGACGAGCTCCTCGCCCGGATCCGGGCCCTGCTGCGGCGCAGCTCCTACGCGGCGGCCGTCTCCACCGAGGCCCGGGAGGACGAGGCCCTCACCTTCGCCGACCTGCGCATGGACCTCGCGACCCGCGAGGTCACCCGCGGCGGCCGGCAGGTCGAGCTGACCCGCACCGAGTTCACGCTCCTGGAGATGTTCATGGCCCACCCGCGCCAGGTCCTCACCCGCGAGCAGATCCTCAAGGCGGTCTGGGGCTTCGACTTCGAGCCGTCCTCGAACTCCCTCGACGTCTACGTCATGTACCTGCGCCGCAAGACCGAGGCCGGGGGCGAGCCGCGCCTCGTCCACACCGTGCGGGGCGTCGGGTACGTCCTGCGCCAGGGCGGCGCCGAGTGAACAAGCTCGTACGGCGCTACCGCTCGCTGCCGATCCGGGCCCGACTGGCGATGCTGGTCGCGGCGGCGGTGGCGTTCGCGGTCGCCGCGGTGTCGGTGACCTGCTGGTTCATCGTGCAGGGGAAGCTGTACGAACAGCTCGACAACGACCTGCAGAAGTCGCAGTCGGGCCACGTGCGCCTCGATCAGGCGGCCGCGCTGCTCGCGGACTGCCCGCAGAAGCCGGCCGACACCGGCTACAACGGCCTCAGGACCCGCGACACCCTGTACTCGCAGCTGATCAAGGCGGACGGCACGGCCTGCGTTCCCTCGACCTCCGCCGGCGTGGTGAAGACCACGGCGGCCGACAGGGCCGTCGTCCGGGACGCGGCCCACCAGGGCAGAGGCATCTTCCGCAACGGCACCGACAGCGACGGCGACGACGTGCGCGTGCTCACCGCGCCGCTCGTCGTCGACACGAACGTCGGCCCCCAGGTGTATCCGGACGCGGCCTGGATGATCGGTGTCTCCCTCAAGAACACCGAGAAGACCCTCAACGACCTCGCCCTGATCCTGCTCTTCGTCTCCGGCATCGGCGTGCTGGGCGCCGGTGCGGCGGGGCTCGCCGTGGCCCGTGCGGGCCTGCGCCCGGTCGACAAGCTCACCGAGGCCGTGGAACACGTGGCCCGCACGGAGGACCTGACCATCCGCATCCCGGTGGAGGAGGACAGCGAGGACGAGGTGGCCCGCCTGTCCCGGTCCTTCAACTCCATGACGGCCTCCCTGGCCAGCTCCCGCGAGCTGCAGCAGCAGCTGATCGCGGACGCCGGCCACGAACTGCGCACCCCCCTCACCTCGCTGCGGACCAACATCGAACTGCTCACCCGCAGCGAGGAGACGGGCCGCCCGCTCCCGCCGGAGGACCGCAAGGCGCTGCTCGCCTCGGTGAAGGCACAGATGACGGAGCTGGCGTCGCTCATCGGCGACCTGCAGGAGCTGTCCCGCTCCGAGGGCCAGCGCGGCGAGCGCGTGCAGGTGGTGGCCTTCCACGACACCGCGGAGGCGGCGCTGCGCCGGGCACGGCTGCGCGGCCCCGAGCTGACGATCACGGCGGACCTGGAACCCTGGTTCGTCCGGGCCGAGCCCTCCGCGCTGGAGCGGGCGCTCGTCAACATCCTCGACAACGCGGTCAAGTTCAGCCCCGAGGGCGGCACGATCGAGGTCCGGCTGACCGAGGGCGTGCTCACCGTCCGCGACCACGGCCCCGGCATCCCCGCCGAGGAGCTCCCGCACGTCTTCGACCGCTTCTGGCGCTCTCCCAGCGCCCGCGCCCTGCCCGGCTCCGGCCTCGGCCTCTCCATCGTCGCCCGCACCGTCCAGCAGGCGGGCGGCGAGGTCGCCCTCTCGGGCGCGGAAGGCGGCGGCACGGTCGCGACGGTCCGGCTCCCGGGCGCGCCGACGCCGCCACCGGACACGACACCGGAAACGGCGGCCGAGATCCCGGCCGGGTGAGCCGGACCCGCCAGGACCGCCGGTCCCGCGGTCGATCCGCCGGCCGCACGGCAGCCGATGACCGCCGGCGGAGCAGCTGATGCTGCCCATGCGCGGGAACCATGCGGGAAGCGCGGCCGGCCGAGGGGCGCGGCTGCGTACCGGCGACCGACCGTGCCGGTCGTCGCCCGAACGGGTGAGCGCATGCCAATTGCCTGAGGCACATGCACGGCCAGGCCTACGGTGATCGCGTTGCTTGTGCCGCACGCACACCCAGCCCACACTTGAGGAGGAGGTGCCGCCTTGACCGCCCTCGCACAGGAGAGGTTGGAGACCATGTCCGAGGCTCCGGCTGGATTGCTGAACGGACCCGACCTGGACGAGGTCCTGTGGCAGGCATGGAAGGCCATGGAACTCCCCGAGGGCTACCGCGCCGAGATCATCGAGGGAGCCATCGAGGTGTCGCCCACCGCCCGCCGCTCGCACGGTCAGATCGCCAACCGACTGCGCAGGGCTCTCGACAGGTTTCTGGACGGGACCGGGTACGCCTGCCATCAGGACATGAATGTCGTCCACAAGCGCAAGGCATGGATCCCCGATGTCTTCGTCGCCCCCGAGGACACGGAACCGTACGGCGACGATGACGACATGGGTGTGAAGGCCGACGCCGTGTGCCTCGTCGTCGAAGTCGTCTCCCCCGGCACACGCAACCAGGACCGCGACCGCGCCCGCAAGCGCCGCGAGTACGCCCGCGCCGGCATCCCCGTCTACGTGCTCATCGACGACTACGACGGCCAGGGCGCCGTCACCCTCTTCACCGGGCCGCGCCCCGACAGGGCCGACTGGGAGGACATCCACCGGGTCCCGTACGGCACGGAGGTCACCATTTCGGAAGGTCCCGCCAAGGGGTTCGTCATCGGCGAGGGCATCACCGGGCCCAAGCGGAGCTGACGGCTGCTCCCGGGCGGCGCCCCTGGAGGTCCGGCAGCGGTCCTGGTCAGCCGGTAGTGGACGTCGCCGCGCGCGAAGAAGTTCCTCGTGCAGGCCCGTCTCCGGCGGCCCGCTGAGCTGCTGGGCTTCCCCCGGGCCGCCCCGTAGCCTCTACACATGAGCAGCGACGACACCGTACAGGGCTTTCCCGCCCGCTCCATCGAGACCTATTCCGCGCTCGACCCGGACCAGGCCGAGGCCGTACTGGCCCTGCTCGGCGAGGCCGCCCGGGTCGACGGGCAGCAGCCGGTGTCCGAGCAGGGCCGGCTGCAGCTGCGCGGGGGCGCCCGCGAGGGCGTCTCGCATCTGCTGCTGACCGTCGACGGCGAACTCGCCGGTTACGCCCAGCTGGAGGACACGGACCCGGTGGAGGCGCCGGCCGCCGAACTCGTCGTCCACCCGGCCCGGCGCGGGCACGGGCACGGCCGGGCGCTCGGCACCGCCCTGCTCGCCGCCTCCGGCAAGCGCCTGCGGGTGTGGGCGCACGGCGGGCACGCCGCCGCACGGCACCTCGCCCAGGTGCTGGGGCTGACCCTGTTCCGCGAACTGCGGCAGATGCGGCGGTCGTTGACCGACCTCGAACTGCCCGACCCGGTGCTGCCCGAGGGCGTGACCGTGCGCGCCTTCGTGCCCGGCAAGGACGACGCCGCCTGGCTCGCCGTCAACGCGGCCGCCTTCGCCCACCACCCGGAGCAGGGCTCGCTGACCCAGCGGGACCTCGACGACCGCAAGGCGGAGCCGTGGTTCGACCCGGCCGGGTTCTTCCTCGCCGAGCGGCGCGGGGAGCTGATCGGCTTCCACTGGACCAAGGTGCACGCCGAGGAGGGGCTCGGCGAGGTGTACGTCCTCGGGGTGCGCCCCGGCGAGCAGGGCGGCGGCCTCGGCAGGTCCCTCACCACGATCGGCCTGCGCCACCTGGCCCGGCAGGGCCTGACGACCGCGATGCTCTACGTCGACGCCGACAACAGGGCGGCGGTGTCCGTGTACGAGCGGCTGGGGTTCGGTACATACGAGACGGACCTCATGTACCGCACCGAAACCTGACATACACGCGGACAAGGGGCGGCCGTTTGACAGCCGCCCCTTTCTTGCAACACCCTTCCACTACTCAATTAGTGAAAGGGTGGTTCAGCGCGTGGTCGAGTACCGCATCGACCGGCACAGCGGGGTGGCCACCTACGTCCAGCTCGTCCAGCAGACCAAACAGGCCCTGCGCCTGGGCCTGTTGCGCCCCGGGGACAAGCTGCCGACGGCCCGCGAGGTCGTCGAGGCCACCGCCATCAACCCCAACACCGTCCTCAAGGCCTACCGCGAACTGGAGCGCGAGGGCCTGGTCGAGGCACGGCGCGGGCTCGGCACGTTCGTCCGCAGGTCCCTGGGCTCCGCCCCGGCCGACTCCCCGCTCCGCACGGAGCTGGAGGAGTGGGCCGAGCGGGCCCGCGCGGCCGGGCTGGAGCGGGACGACGTGGCCGCACTCTTCACTGCCGTCCTCGACAAGCACTTCCAGGGAGATCCGTCATGAACAGCGACACGGCCCTACGGGCCGACGGTCTGGGGAAGCGGTTCGGCCGCCGGGCGGGCTGGGCCCTGCGCAACTGCTCCTTCAGGCTGCCCACCGGGCGCGTGTGCGCCGTCGTCGGCCCCAACGGAGCCGGCAAGTCCACCCTCCTGGCCCTCGCCGCCGGGCTGGCGGCACCCACCGAGGGCGCCCTGAGCGTGCTCGGCACCACGCCCGCCGAGGCCCGCCCCCGGGTCGGTTTCGTCGCCCAGGACAAGCCGCTCTACCCGCAGCTCACCGTCGCCGAGACGCTGTCCATGGGCGCCGACCTCAACCCCGGCCGCTGGGACGCGGCCGTCGCCGAGCAGGTCGTCGCGGGCGGCGAGCTGGACCCCGCGTCCCGCATCCGCACCCTCTCCGGCGGCCAGCGCACCCGGGTCGCGCTCGCCCTCGCCCTCGGCAAGCGGCCCGAACTTCTGCTCCTGGACGAGCCGATGGCCGACCTCGACCCCCTGGCCCGGCACCAGCTGATGGGCACGCTGATGGCGCAGGCCGCCCAGTACGGCACCACCATCGCGATGTCCTCGCACGTCGTCGCCGAGCTGG
Organism: Streptomyces sp. AF1A; assembly: GCF_047340315.1. NCBI lineage: Bacteria > Bacillati > Actinomycetota > Actinomycetes > Kitasatosporales > Streptomycetaceae > Streptomyces > Streptomyces sp. AF1A. Next base: position 4,749 of record NZ_JBLEBI010000110.1, on the reverse strand, counting down.
AGGACTCCTGCGACCACCTGCTGCTGGTCGGCGACGGCCGGATACGGCTCTCCGGCGACATCGACGACCTGCTCGCCGCCCATCGCCGGGTGACCGGTACCGCCGACGCCACCGGCCTCGGCGCACACACCGTCGTCGAGTCGCGCGTCACCGGCCGCCAGCTCACCGCGCTGCTTCGCCCCTCCGGCCCGCTCCCCGCCGACTGGCGCACCGCGACGCCCTCGCTGGAGGACCTGGTCCTCGCCCATCTGCGCAACCCCGCCGCGCCGAGCCTGACCCAGGAGAGTGCCGCATGACCGCCGCAACCGCCCCGGCCGCCCTCCCGCAGGCCGCCCCGAAACCCCGCCAGGCCCGCTGGCTGCTGCGCCTGCAGCGCCCCGCGCTCTACGCCTGGGCGGCCCTGTTGCTCGCCCTCGCCGCCCTGCTCCTCGCCCTGCGCGGCCCGCTCCTCGACGCGGCGGCCGAGGCCTGGCGCCAGTACGACGCCTGCCGGACCGCGCGGTGCCGGTACGACCAGGCGGCGATCCTCCGCTACAAGGACTACTACAACTGGGGCACCTACACCCTCGGCGCGCTGCCCTTCGTGGTGGCCGCCTGGGCGGGCGCCGCGCTCACCGGCCGCGAGCTGGAGTCGGGGACCGCCCGGCTGGCCTGGACGCAGGGCAGCTCCCCGGCCCGCTGGCTCACGGTGCGGCTGGCCGTGCCCGCGGCCGTCGTCGCCGTCGGCACCTCCCTGCTGTTCTGGCTGCACTTCGTGGCCTGGACGGCGAGCCGGGGCCGCATCGACTCCGCCAAGACCTGGTACGACGGCTGGACCTTCCACGCGAACGGGCCCACCACCGCCGCCCTGTCCCTCGCCGGGCTCGCGGCCGGCGCCCTGGCGGGCCTGCTGCTCCGCCGCGCGCTGCCCGCGCTGGTCCTCGGCATGGCGTTCACCCTCGGCATCCGGCAGCTCGCCGAGCAGCTCATGCCCCACCTGTGGCCCACGGTCACCCGGCTCAGCAGCCTCCACTCCGACGGGCCGGCAGGCGCGGGCATCTCCGTCGACCAGGGCCTGGTCACCCGCAGCGGCGCCCACGTCCCGCTGGTGACGTGCAACTCCCAGGCCCAGTGCGAGGCCGCCCTGGCGCACGCGCACGCCGTCGGCTACTTCCACGCCTACCACCCCTACTCCCACTACTGGCCGCTCCAGCTGACCACCACCGCGCTGATCCTGGCCGTCACCGCGCTGCTGGTGCTCGCCTCGTTCCTCGTCCTGCGGCGCAGCACCGCGACACCCTTCCGTCCCCGGTAGGCCATCTCGTGACCGCCGGCGGCGCCCGGCCGAGCGTCCCGGCGGGAGGCTGCACGGCGTGGTCCTTCGCGCGGCGCCGGGGGCGGGCCGGCCGCCGTCGGAAAGATCCCCGCGACGCCGCGGGAAAGGCCCCGCGCCCCCGTGGAATCCGTCGCCCGCGCGGCGCGAGGCCACGGGGGGCCGCCCCGCGCTGTCCCGCACGTCATGTCTCCGTAACCATTGATTCAGACGGACTTGCGACGCTCGGTCAATGAAGCCCGCCGTGCCAGAACCTTCGCCGCCCCCCGAGGGGCCCGCGGGATACGGGGCCCCGACGCTCCCGCCCGCACGTTCCGACGCGCCTGTCATGCCCGTCGCGCGGAAGAATGGGTTCATGAGTCAGCAAGACACCCAGGCAGAGGTCCAGCACATTCAGCCCGACGTGGGCTCCATAGCCGCGCACCGCTCGCGCACCGTCGCCGGCTCGGTCTCCGACCTGGAACCGGACCTGGACGCCGACCTCGACGCGTACGACGAGTCGAAGGCCGACGGCGCGCCCCTCCCGCAGGGACGCTTCCTCGACCGTGAGCGCAGCTGGCTCGCCTTCAACGAGCGCGTCCTGGAGCTGGCCGAGGACCCGAACACGCCCCTGCTGGAGCGGGCCAACTTCCTCGCGATCTTCGCCAGCAACCTGGACGAGTTCTTCATGGTCCGGGTGGCCGGACTGAAGCGCCGCATCGCCACGGGCGTCGCGACACGCTCCGCTTCCGGGCTGCAGCCGCGCGAGGTGCTGGAGATGATCTGGGCCCGCTCGCGGGAGCTTATGGCCCGGCACGCCGCCTGCTACCACGAGGACGTCGCCCCCGCGCTCGCCGACGAGGGGCTCCACCTGGTCCGCTGGAACGAGCTGACCGACAAGGAGCAGGCCCGCCTGTTCACCCTCTTCCGGCACCGGATCTTCCCGGTGCTCACCCCGCTGGCCGTCGACCCCGCGCACCCGTTCCCGTACATCTCCGGCCTGTCCCTGAACCTGGCCGTCGTCGTGCGCAACCCGGTCAGCGGCCACAAGCACTTCGCACGCGTGAAGGTGCCGCCGCTGCTGTCCCGCTTCCTGGAGAGCAGCCCCGGCCGGTACGTCCCCGTCGAGGACGTCATCGCCGCGCACCTGGAGGAGCTGTTCCCCGGCATGGAGGTGCTGGAGCACCACACCTTCCGCCTCACCCGCAACGAGGACCTCGAGGTCGAGGAGGACGACGCCGAGAACCTCCTGCAGGCCCTGGAGAAGGAGCTCATGCGGCGCCGCTTCGGCCCGCCCGTGCGCCTGGAGGTCGAGGAGTCCATCGACCGCGAGGTGCTCGACCTGCTGGTCCGCGAGCTGAAGATCTCCGAGGCCGAGGTGTACCCGCTGCCCGGCCCGCTGGACCTCACCGGTCTCTTCCGCATCCACGGCCTGGACCGGCCGGAGCTGAAGTACCCGAAGTTCGTCGCGGGCACCCACCGCGACCTCGCCGAGGTCGAGTCGGCGTCGGCGCCGGACATCTTCGCCGCCCTGCGCCGGCGGGACGTGCTCCTGCACCACCCGTACGACTCCTTCTCCACCTCCGTGCAGGCGTTCCTGCAGCAGGCCGCCGAGGACCCGGACGTCCTCGCGATCAAGCAGACCCTGTACCGCACCTCTGGCGACTCGCCGATAGTCGACGCGCTCATCGACGCCGCCGAGTCCGGGAAGCAGGTCCTGGTCCTGGTCGAGATCAAGGCCCGCTTCGACGAGCACGCCAACATCAAGTGGGCGAAGAAGCTGGAGGAGGCCGGCTGCCACGTCGTCTACGGCCTGGTCGGCCTGAAGACGCACTGCAAGCTGTCGCTGGTGGTCCGCCAGGAGGGCGAGACCCTGCGCCGCTACAGCCACGTCGGCACCGGCAACTACCACCCGAAGACCGCCCGCCTGTACGAGGACCTCGGCCTGCTCACCGCCGACCCGCAGGTCGGCGCGGATCTCTCCGATCTCTTCAACCGCCTGTCCGGCTACTCGCGCCGCGAGACCTACCGCCGCCTGCTGGTGGCGCCCAAGTCGCTGCGGGACGGCCTGATCTCGCGCATCGACAAGGAGGCCCGGCACCACCGCGCCGGCCGCCCGGCCTTCATCCGCATCAAGGTCAACTCGATGGTCGACGAGGCCGTCATCGACGCCCTCTACCGGGCCTCCCAGGCGGGCGTGCCGGTCGACATCTGGGTGCGCGGGATCTGCGCGATCCGCCCCGGCGTCGCGGGCCTGTCGGAGAACATCCGGGTCCGCTCCGTGCTCGGCCGCTTCCTGGAGCACTCCCGCGTGTTCGCCTTCGGCAACGGCGGCGAACCGGAGGTGTGGATCGGCAGCGCCGACATGATGCACCGCAACCTCGACCGCAGGATCGAGGCCCTGGTCCGGGTCACCGACCCCGGTCACCGGGCGGCCCTGAACCGTCTGCTCGACACCGGCATGTCCGACTCCACCGCCTCCTGGCACCTCGGCCCCGACGGCGAGTGGACCCGGCACGCGACCGACGCGGACGGCCAGCCGCTGCGCAACGTCCAGGAGATGCTCATAGACGCCCGGAGGCGCCGGCGTGGCACAGCAACACCTTGACCCGACGGACCCCGCGGCCGGGGTGGCGACCGGGGACGCCCTCGCGGGCTATCTGCGCGCGCAGGCCACGGAGTTCCTCCGCGCCCTGCGCCTGCACCGGGAGGCCGGCGGGGGCTTCGCGCACCACGCCGGGGAGTCCGTCGACGCGGCCAGAGCCCTGCGCCGCTCGGCCCGCCGCATCAGCGGCAGCCTGCACACCTTCCGCCCCCTGCTGGACGCCGACTGGTCGGATGAGATGAGGCCCGAACTGGCCTGGCTCTCCGGGACGCTGGGCCTGGAGCACGCGTACGAGGCGTGCCTGGAACGCCTGTTGCAGGCGCTGCACCGGCTGTCGGGGACAACGGGCTTTCCCGTCCAGCCGGTTGGCGCCCTGACCGCGGGCTCGGCCGTGCCGGGCGGCACCGGCGGCCCGGCCACCGCGACGCCCGAGCGCGGCACCCTCACGGTGGGCGCGGCCAAGGCGGGCGCACTGCTCGAACGGCAGCTCACCCTGGCCAAGACCCGGGCCCACTCGACCGCCCTGCAGGCGCTCGGCTCCTCCCGCTTCCACGCGGTCGCGGACAAGGTCGCCGTACTGGCCAGCGAGGTCCCCCTCGCCCCCGACGCCCCCACCACCGACCTGCGCCCGCCGGCATCCGCCGCGGAGGAACGGCTGACAGCCGCCGTCACCGCGCTCCCGCTGGTCACCGCGGGCCACCCCTACAACGCGGAGGCCCTGGTCCACGGCCTGTCTCCGGACCCGTCCCCGCACCCCCAGGACGGCCCCTGGCACCAGGTCCGGCTGCTGCTGCGCCTGCACCGGTACGCCCAGGAGGTGTGCCGCGGCGGCGACGCACCGGTCGACGTGCGC
>NZ_JBLEBI010000011.1:0-95754 GCF_047340315.1 Streptomyces sp. AF1A | reverse complement strand
GGCGGGCGCGGTGCGCCAGGAGGAGATAGCCGGCGGCGCAGGCCACCGTCGCGAGCGCGGGCGGCAGGACCTCCAGGGGGCCGCCGCCCGAGCCGTGGCCCATGGGGGGCATGTCGGGGTTCACCGGGCGTCTCCCGCCGCCTGCCCGGCGGGGGCCTCGGGGTCGAAGGGCCGTCCGCTGCGCTGCAGCAGCAGGCCGCCGGCCAGCAGCAGGACGCCGAGAGCGAGGAAGCCGAGGTCCCACCAGAGCTGGTGCGGACCTCCGCGCACATGGTGGATGCCCAGGATGTGGTGGTCCAGGACGCCTTCCACGAGGTTGAAGAGGCCCCAGCCCGCCAGGATCCAGCCCCACAGCACCCGGGACGTCCACACGCGGCGCCGGTCGCGCGTGACGCGGGAGTACAGGACGGCCAGGCCGATCAGGATCGCGAGCCAGCACACCACGTGGAAGATCCCGTCCCACACCGTGTTCATCTCCAGGCCCGACACCGTGTGGGGGTCGTAGTACCTCACCCCGATGTGGTCGTGGTCGGTGCTGGTCAGCATGTGGTGCCACTGCAGGAGCTGGTGGAGCAGAATGCCGTCGAGGAATCCGCCCAGGCCGACTCCCAGTACGACGCCCGGCAGCCGAAGGCCTGCCGGTGCCACGTCGGCCCCCGCCCCCTCCACCGTGGTTGCCATCGCCGTGTGTCTCCCTCCCGTCGTACTGTGGCGGCGTGCCCGCACGAAAGGTCTCGGCGATCGAACCCCCATGCGTGCCGCAGCCGTACCTCCTCCGGGGTACCAGCTCCCCGACCGCGCCGCTGCCGGGCCTTGCGCCGATTGGCCGACTTCGTGCGGCGATCCGGCGCACGGACGACGTGATCGGCCGTCAGGGGCATTGACTCTGCGGGCCCGTATTGGTTGAGTGGCTCATCCACTGATCCACTGGGGAGGAACGGCGTGGAGGCACTGTCCCGCGAAACCATCGTCGATGTCCTGGAGAACCGTCTGCGCGAGGACATCCTCGCAGGACGCCACCCGGCCGGCAGCTACCTGCCGCCGGAGCGTGCACTGGCCGACGGCTACGGCGTCACCCGCACCACCCTCAAGCACGCGTTCGGACGGCTGACGCAGGCCGGACTGCTGGAGACCCGGCACGGCGTCGGCACCCGCGTCCGCGACTGGCTGCGCCTGGGCGGCGCCGATCTGCTGCCCATGCTCGTACGCCACAGCCCCGACTGGATCGGCGAGGTCTTCGAAGTGCGGCGCCACATCGGCGCGTTGATCGCCGAACGCGCCGCCGTCCGGGCGACCGAACGGCAACGGGCCGAGCTGCGCGCCCTGGTGACGGCCGTCGGGGAGGCGGAGGACGCCGACGCCGTGCAGCTCGCGGACGTCGAGGTCCACCGCGCCCTGGCCCGCGCCACCGGCAACCGGGTCTACCTCCTGCTGACCAACACCCTCTTCAACGCGTACCTGCCGGTGCGCGCGGCCCTCAGGGGGCCGTTCGAGGATGCCGCGGTGGCCCGCCGGCGTCTGGAGCCGGTGGCCGAGGCGGTCGCGGAAGGCGACGGGGCCGGCGCCCGGCGTGCGGCCGAGCGGTACCTGACGGAGACCGAACGGATCATGCTGGAGGGTCTCTCATGAGGGTCGGCCCGACCTCCCGCACGGCCGCCGGCTCTCCCACCCGCGGCACCCGCTTTCGCGAGACGATGCTCGGCACGCTCACCCTCGACGACGAGGACCGCACGCGTCGCGTCCGCCTCGATCTGACCGTCGCGGCGGACCGGCTGCTGCGGCCCCTCGGCACCACCCGGGCCAGCGCCACCGGCCGCCTCCGCATCTTCGGCTGGGCCGACGACCCGCGTGCGGAGGGCGAGTTGGAGATCTCGCCGCTCGCGCGCCGCCGCATCCGCTACCGCGTCACCTTCACCGCGGACGGCCGCCGGCTCACGCTCGACGGCTGGAAGTCCATCACGCCGCGCAGGCCCGTGGCCTCGATGACCGTACTGCCGTACACCCTCTACGAGGACTCCGCACGCATCGGCACCGGCACCCTCCGCTTCCCGCTCGGCAGCCAACTCCTGCCGTTTTTGGCCAGTTTCCGCTTCCCGCGCCGGGAGGAGGCCGGGGCGTACCTCGCGCCGCGCTGGCACGGCGAGCCGGGCCGCACCGAGGTCTGGTACACCACCCTCACCGACCCGGACACCGGCAGCGGGCTGTGGCTGCACCACGAACTGACCGCGCCGGACGACGGCTCGGAGCCGTACGCGCACGGCTGGGCCGCGGTGTTCCCCAAGGACGGACCCGTGCGGCACGCCCGCTTCGGCCCGGCCCCGTGGGCCCCCGGGGAGCCCGGCTTCGGCGCCGACGGGGTCACGGTCCGGCCCGGACGCCTGACCGGGTCCGCCGAGGACGGCGCCCTGCGCTGGGACCTCGTCGAACGGCCCGCGGACGGCCCGCTGTTCACATTCCCCCGCTGGTCCTGGCGCCGGCCCCTGCTGCCGGCCGCGCAGATGCTCCCCGCGGCCCGGGCCCACTACGACGGCACCTTCGCCCATGACGGCACGACACTGACGCTCACCGGCGCCCCCGGCGCCTCCGCCCGGATCTACGGCCACGGCAACGCCCGCCGCTGGGCCTGGCTGCACGCCGACCTCGGCGGCGGAGACGTGCTGGAGGTCGTCGCGGCCGTGTCCATGCGCCCGGTCCTGCGCAGCCTTCCCCCGCTGGTCTTCCTCCGGCTGCGCCGGCACGGCCGCGGCTGGCCGCGCCGCCCCGAGCGGTCGGCCGTCGGCTGGGCCGGTGCCGGGCGCTTCCGCGCCGGCATCGCCCTGCCCACGTGGACCGTCACCGGCCGCGCGGGCCTGCGCCGTATCCGGGTCGAGGTCACCCAGCCGCCGGAGCGCACCCTCGCCCTGGACTACACCGATCCCGACGGCCGGCACGCGACCTGCCGCAACAGCGAACGCGCCGACGCACTCGTCCTGTTGGAGCGGTGGTGGTTCGGCGGCTGGCGCACCGAGGCGGAGTGGACGCTGGACGGCACGGCCCACGCGGAGGTGGGCACCCGATGACGCTCGCCGGCCTCGTGTCCGCCCTCATCGCCGACGACGCGACCGCCGACTGGCCCCGCCGCGTCCCCGCCCGGCTCGAGACGGTCCTCACCACGATGCCCTTCACCGCCCGCGCCGGCCTGCGCGCGGCCGCGCGCACAGTGGACGCCTACGCGCTGGCGCGCACCGGACGCACCCTGGACGCACTCACCCCGCCCGAGCGGGAATCCGTCCTGCGGGCGCTGGCCGCGCGCCCCGCCCTGCAGCCGCTCCTGGACGTGCTCAAGGTGCCCGTCCTCCTCGCGGCCGGGACGGAGCGGATGCTGCACGAGGGTCCCGCGCCGACCGGCCGCGCGCCACAGGACCCCCCACTGGACCTGACACCAGCGTCCGCCTGGCCCGCTCGCTCCACCGCCGACGCCGTGGTCGTCGGCTCCGGCGCGGGCGGAGCGATGGCGGCGCGGACGCTGGCCCGGGCGGGACTCGACGTCGTCGTCCTCGAAGAAGGCAGGCACCACTCCACCGAGTCGTTCGGCCGGCGCGCGCCCCTGGACCGGTTCACCGAGCTGTACCGGGACGGCGGAGCGACGGTCGCCGTGGGCAACCCGCCGCTGCTGCTGCCGGTGGGCCGGGCCGTCGGCGGCACCACGGTCGTCAACTCCGGTACCTGCTACCGCACTCCGGGCCGCGTCCTCGCCCGCTGGGCCCAGCAGTTCGGCTTCTCGCTCGCCGACGGCCTCGACCGGCACCTGGACGAGGCCGAGCGCACCCTGCGGGTGGCCACCCAACCCGTCGACGTGCTCGGCAACAACGGCCTGATCGCGCTGGCCGGCGCCCGTGAGCTCGGCTGGGAGGCCGCGCCCCTGCGCCGCAACGCGCCCGGGTGCCGGGGCTCCTGCCAGTGCGTGGTCGGCTGCCCCACCGGCGCCAAACAGAGCGTGCAGCTCTCCGTGCTGCCGGACGCCTGCGCGGCCGGGGCCCGCATCGTCACCGGGGCACGGGTCGAGCGCATCCTCGTCGACCCGGACCGGCCCGCAGGCCCACGGGCCGCGGGCGTGCGCGTGCACCGGGAGGAGGGCGCGCTGGAAATCCTCGCGCCGCTGATCGTCGTCGCGGCGGGCGCGCTGCAGTCCCCGCCACTGCTGCGCCGCTCCGGCCTCGGCCGGCACCCCCGCCTCGGCCGCAACCTCAGCGTCCACCCGGCCACCAGCGTCGCCGGACGCTTCGCCGAACCGGTCACCGCGTGGAAGGGCGTGCTGCAGAGCGTCGGCGTGGAAGCGCACCACGACGCGGGAATCCTCATCGAAGCAACCGCCACCCCGCCGGGCATGGGCTCCTTCATCCTGCCCGGACTGGGGGGCGAGCTGCGCCGCGAGCTGGAGGGCGCCGACCGGCTCGCCACGCTCGGCGCGATGATCGCCGACCGCCCCTCCGGCCGGGTCATCGGCCACGACCGCACACTGATCCGCTACGACCTGGACCGCCGCGACGCGGGCCGCCTGCTGCGGGCCGTCCGCGCCCTGGGCGAGCTGCTGTTCGCGGCCGGCGCCGAGGAAGTGCTCACCGGCATCCCCGGCACCCCGCGCGTGCGCACCCTCCCCGAGCTGGACACCGTCCTCGCGTCCACGAGTGCGCGACAGCTCCATCTGTCGGCCTACCACCCCACCGGCACCGTCGCGGCCGGCTCCAGCGATCAGCGCTGCCCCGCCGACCCGCTGGGCCGGCTGCGCGGAGTGCACGGCGTGCTGATCGCGGACGCCTCGGTGCTGCCCAGCTGCCCGCAGGTCAACCCGCAGCTGAGCATCATGGCCGCGGCCCTGGCCGTCGCGGAGGCACACCTCGGCGGCTGAGCCGTGCGCCACACCGTCGAGCGCTCTGTGCCCGTCCCCGGCCGCGCACCCGCTCGCTGCGCAGGACGCGCCACGCGAGTAGCGTGCAGGTGCGACGCTCGCACGCCGAGGCAGACCGACTCCACCCCCACGGGAGACGCCCGATGGCCGAGAACGAGCAGCTGCTGCGCCTGCCCATGGCCGGCGAGAACCCTCTGGAACCGCCCGCGGCATGGGAGCGGCTGCGCCGCGGGTGCCCGGCGGCCACCGTCGAACTCCCCAGCGGCGACCGGGCCAGGCTTCTCACCCGCTACGACGACGTCAGGACCGTCCTGGCCGACCCGCGCTTCTCCCGCCCCACCCCGCAGGACGGCGCCGCCCGGATCGCCCCGACAGGCGCGGGCGGACCCGCCGCCGACGGCGACGGCGCGCTGACACTCCCGGCCAAGGGCGAGCCGCACCAGCGGTGGCGGCGGCAGGTGGTCAAGTACTTCACCCTGAAACGCATGAACGCGCTCCGCCCCGGCATGACCGGCACGGCCGAGGCCCTGGTGGAGACCATGGCCGGACGCGGACAGCCCGGGGACATCAGGGCGGATCTCGGCTTCCCGCTGCCCGTCCTCGTCATCTGCGACATCCTCGGCGTCCCCGCTCACGACCGGGACCGCTTCTCCCGCTGGTCCGACGCGTTCCTCAACGTCACCCGCTACTGCGCCGCGGAGAGCGCGGCGGCGCAGGCGGAGTTCCTCGCGTACATGTCCGCGCACATCGAGGCCGTCCGCCCCGCACCCGGTGACGACCTGATCGGCATGCTGATCCGGGAGAGCGACGGGGAGGGCGGGGGACTGACCGGCACCGAACTGGTCGCCACGGCCATGGGCCTGCTGGTCGCCGGGCACGAGACCACCGCGAACATGATCGGCAAGATGGTGGCCATGCTCCTCGCCGACCGCACCCGGTGGCAGCTGCTGCTCGCCGACCGGTCGCTGGTGCGCACGGCGGTCGAGGAGGCCCTGCGCTGCGACGCCAACGCCGGCTTCGGCATCCGCCGGTATCTCACCGAGGACATCGAGGTCGGCGGGGAACTGCTGCCCGGCGGCACCACCGTCGTGTGCGCCGTGCAGGCCGCCAACCGGGACGACCGCGTCTTCGCCGACCCCGACGAGATGGTGCTCTCCCGCTCGCCGAACCCGCACCTGACCTTCGGTGCCGGTCCGCACGCCTGCCTGGGCCAGGCGCTCGCCCGCACCGAACTCCAGGTGGCCCTGGAGGTCCTGCTGCGCAGGCTCCCCACCCTCCGCCTGGCGGTACCGGTGGAGGAGCTGCCGCCCGTGGAGGGCCTGCTCGTGGGCGGCCTGCGCGCGGTGCCCGTGCGCTGGTGACCCTCCGGAATATCCGGGCCGCGGGCGGGGTTGGACAGGCTGTGATTGGCATGCCCGGAACACTGACGAGCGAGGGGGGCTCGGTGGCCGGGCGGAAAGGGAACTCATGGCACGCAGCACCGCGCGTCCCGTCGTCAGGCTGAGGTCGACGGCCGGGACCGGCGTCACGTACGTGACGCGCAAGAGCCGTCTCAACGACCCCGACCGGCTCGTCCTGCGCAAGTACGACCCGGTGGCCGGGGAGCACGTCCTCTTCCGCGAGGAGCGGTAACACCGGCACCGCCCGTGCGACGGGCGGCCGGCACGACCAGAAGGAGAGCACTGTGAAGGTGCGCAAATCCCTGCGCGCGCTGAAGTCCATGCCGGGCGCGCAGGTGGTCCGGCGGCGCGGCGTGACCTTCGTCGTCAACAAGAAGAACCCCCGCTTCAAGGCCCGTCAGGGCTGACGGGGGCCAGCACCCCTGCGGTCGGCCCGGCCCCGCGGTCAGCGGCGCCGGGCCGACCGCTGTCCACGCTCCCCGGCCCCGACGCGCGGCCGCGACCTGCTGTGACGTCCCCCACCCGGGCTTGCCGTGCAGGGGAAGGCATACCTACGTTCGGTCGTATGGCCCCGCATGACCCCGACCGTCCGACCGAGCCGGTCGACTTCTCCGTCGACCTCACCGGCCACGAAATGCTCCGGCGCGCCCACGTCATGGACGCCGTCGGCCCCGAATGGGACCCCGTCAAGGCGCTGCGCGACGAGGAGGAGGCCTACGACCGGCTCTACTCCGGCCTCGACGAGGACCAGCAGCGCATCTACGACGAGCTGGTCGCGGCCGGCGTACTCCCGCCGCGCGGGGACGACCGTGCTACCCCTTGATCCGCAGGCGGACATCGGCCGGCGCGCCTGGGTGACCTGCCCGAACTGCGCGGACCACCGCGGATGCCCCACCTGCGAAGCGGGGCGCAGGTGCCGGCGGCACTGGCGCTATCTGCTGTCGAACACCGGCAGCCTGCTGCACCTGCAGTGCCCGTCCTGCACCCACGTCTGGGACCACGAGACGCATTTCGGCGCCACCCGCACCCGCCGTCCCCCCGGCATTGGTGACTGACGACGGGTGCCCGGGCGACCGCACCGAGCGGACTCAGGCCGCGCCGCTGAACAGCGGGAGATAGCCGAGCGACTGCCCCGATGCCGTGGGGTGGTACGACGCCGAGAGGTCGAACCAGTCGACGCTGCGCAGCCAGGGGTCGGCGGAACAGATCTCGTGCCCGGTGAAGACGGTCCGGGCGTCGGCGAAGGCGAAGCCGTGGCCGGTGGCGCGGGCGGCGATCACGCTGTTGAGGCGGTCGATGGCCGCGTTCAGCGCGGCCCGCTCCGAGTCCTGGAGGCCGCCCGAGCAGCTGCCCACGAGCTGGTAGAAGTGGGGGTAGCCGAGCACCACGACACGGGCGGCCGGTGCCTTGCTCCGGATGGCCGAGTAGAGCCGGTCGAGGTTGCCCGGCAGGGTCCCGTCGATGTACGAGCGCGCGCTGGTGATGGCCGAGAGGCACGCGGTGGTGCCGGGCAGGACGCAGGTCGCCATGACCTTGGCGTAGCCGGCGTCGCTGCCGCCGACGGTGATGCTCACCAGGTTGGTGCGGGCGCTCAGCGGCCCGAGCTGGTTCTCCAGGACGTCCCCGGTCTTTGCGCCGTTGCAGGCGGCGAAGGTGAACGACGACGCGTGCGTCGCGGCCCACAGGGCGGGGTAGGACCGGCTGCTGCGCAGGCAGTCGGCACCGGAGGTGAGGTAGTTGCCGGCTCCGACACCGGCCGAGTAGGAGTCACCGAGAGCCACGTACTCCATGGCTGCCGCTCTCGGAGCCGCCGGAGCCGTCGCGGGACCGGCGAGGATGCAGGCGGCCGCGAGGAGGAGGGCGGACGCACAGGATCGGAACCGTCTCATACCTCTCGTGTATCGCGGGCCCGCCGCTCCCACCCGTCGTGCTTCTCAGCGCTGTTGACAAGCAGCCGCGCCGATGCAGCCACCGATGTGCCCTGTCCCGCGGGGCACATCGCCCGGCCTCGGGGACGCGGCGGCATGCCGTACGCGGTGGCGGAGTTCACCCGATGAGCCGTCACCCGTCCGGCCGTATCCCGCCGTGGCCCCGAGGACCCTCAGGCAGCGCTCTCCGACAGTTCCCGGAGGATCCGCAGCGCCCGCTGGGCATCCTCGTACGGAACGAAGAGGTGGTCGTGGTGGAACCCGGCCACGATGTTGCAGCTCAGGCCCGCGTCCGCGAGGGCCCGGGCGACCGCGGCGGTGAGCCCGACCGCCTCCAGCGCGGAGTGGACGCGCAGGGTGATCCAGCCGGCCACGTAGTCGTACGCCATCCCCGCCGCGTCCGCCTCGGCCTGCGGCGCCACGACGGTGAGGCCCTCCGGCTCGGTCACCGTGACCAGGGGGGTGACGCCGGAGGGCACGCCGCCTTCGGTGGTGGTGAAGACGTAGCGGCCCGGATTCAGCTCCGGTCGCATGCCGCCGAGCAGTCTGCGCAGATCGGTCTCGCCCGTCACACACCCCACGGTACGTGCCGTTCGGCCTGTGGGCCCACACCTTCCGGGTCACGGTCGCGGCGCCGGCACGGCCGTCAGCCGGTGGCGGTGCCGGTGGCGGAGGTGCGGAAGTAGTGGCCCTCGTCCAGGTCGGCGAGGAGGCCGGGGCCGGTCGGCTGCCAGCCGACCAGTGCGCGGGTGAGGTCGCTGGACGCGGGGACGTCGATGCCGATGAAGGCGCTCAGCCAGCCGAAGTGCTCCGGCGCGGCGTCGGCGGCGACGGAGACCACCGGCACCCCCAGGTGGCGGCCGATCACTGCGGCGATGTCCCGCAGGGCGACACCCTCCTCGGCGGCGCCGTGGAGCACGGATCCCGCGGGAGCCTTCTCCACCGCGAGGCGGAACAGCCGCGCCGCGTCGAGGCGGTGGACGGCCGGCCACCGGTTGGCGCCGTCGCCGGGATGGCCGGAGACACCGGCGGCCCTCGCGACGGAGACCAGGGCGGCGATGAAGCCGTTGTCGCCGTCGCCGTGGCAGGTGGGAGACAGCCGCACCACGGACGACCGCACACCGCGGGAGGCCGAGTCGAGCACCGCCTGCGCGGTGATGGAACGGATCAGCACCGGCGAGCCGCCGCTGATCGCGGGCATGTCCTTCTCCGTCGCCACCCGCCCCGGCGCCAGACCGGCGAGCCCGGAGGCGAGGACGAAGGGACGGTCGGTCCCGGCCAGTGTGTCGATGAGTGCGTCGACGGCCCTGCGGTCGGCCTCGGCCGCGTTTTGGAAGCCGCCGGAGAAGGCGACGTCGTGCTTGAAGGCCAGGTGGATCACCCCGTCCGCGGCCGCGGCAGCGGACCGCAGGGTGTCCAGGTCGTCGACGGTGCCGCGGACGACCTCCGCGCCGGCCGCGGTGAGCGCGGCGGCGGAGGCGTCGGAGCGGGCCAGGCCGGCCACCTGATGGCCCGCGTCGAGGAGTTCCGGGACGAGGGCGGAGCCGATCCAGCCGGACGCGCCGGTCACGAAGATGCGCATGGGAGAGCCCCCAGACTCTTGATGTCAGTGACTGTCATCGACCCTAGCATCCGATGTCAGTCACTGTCATCGCGTAGGATGCCCCGCATGGGCAGATGGGAGCCGAACGCGCGCGGGCGCCTGGCGGAAGCGGCGTTGGAGCTGTACGGAGAGCGCGGGTTCGAGCAGACCACCGTGGCCGAGATCGCCAAACGGGCCGGGCTCACGGAGCGGACCTTCTTCCGGCACTACGCCGACAAGCGGGAGGTGCTGTTCGCCGGCTCCGCCGAACTGGAGCAACTGTTCGTCGAAACGGTCGCCGGCGCCCCGCCGTCCGCCGCGCCCATGGACGCGCTGGCGGAGGGCCTCGACGCGGTCTGCGCGGTGTTCGCCGACCGGCGCGAGTTCGCCCGGAAGCGGCACGCGGTGATCGCGGCGACCGCGGAGCTGCGCGAGCGCGAGCTGATCAAGCTCGCCTCGATGGCGGCGGCCCTCGCCGGCACCCTGCGCGGGCGCGGCGTCGCGGAACCGGCCGCGAGCCTCACCGCCGAGGCAGGCGTCGCCGTCTTCAAGGTCGCCTTCGAACGCTGGATCGCCGCGGGCGAGGAGCGCCCGCTGCCGCAGCTGATGCGCGACTCGCTCCAGCAGCTCAAGGCCGTGGCCACGGGGGGCTAGTACGGTACGGGCTCGCCGTCCGCGTCGACCAGGGCAGACGGCGGTCGCCCCACTGCACACGCGCAGCAGCGTGCAGGCGGAGCTCCCGGAAACACCGTCGGGCCGGGACCCGCCACGGGAAAGCGGCGGTCCCGGCCCCGTGCGCGGCCTGCGGCGGACGCGTCAGTGCCCGCGGCGCAGCGGCGGGATCGTCGGCACCTCGCCGGCGTTCGCCATGTCCTGCTCCGAGAGCCGGAAGCTCTCGGGATAGTCCTCGCGCCGGGTACGGCGAGCGGGCTCGCTGGTGCGCCACATGTACAGGCACCGCCCGCACTGCAGCACGTCCCAGACACCGGGGACGGGGGAGGAGTGGACGTGTTCCAGCTCTGCGTACGCGCAGCGCGGGCAGACGGTGCTCGTGGGATCGGGCATCTCGGGTCTCCTGATCGCGAAGTCGGGGAGGCGGGCGGTCAGCGGCGGGCGGCGAGTGCCTGCAGCCGGGCGAGCCACCCGGCCGTCTCGGGCAGGTCGCGCACCTGGTTGCCGTAGGTGCCGCGGCGGTCGGGCGCGACGGGCGTCGTGGCGTCGATGACGAGCTTGTCGACGATGCCCGGGGTGCGCGCCTGCGGTGCGAGTTCGACGACCGGCAGATTGGGGATGGTGATCAGGTCCCCGGCCGGGTTCATCTTCGTCGACAGCGCCCACATCACCTGCGGCAGGTTGAACGGATCGACATCCTCGTCCACGACGATCACCGTGGTCGCGTACCCCATTCCGTGCGGCGTCGTCAGCACCCGCAGCCCCACCGCCTTCGCGAAGCCGCCGTAGCGCTTCTTCGTCGAGACGATGACGACCAGGCCGTGCGTGTAGGACGCGTTGACCGCCTGCACCTCCGGGAAGTCCGCCTTCAGCTGCTGGTAAAGCGGCGCACAGGTGTTCGCGGCCATGAGATAGTCGCACTCCGTCCACGGCATGCCCAGGTAGAGGTGCTCGAAGACCGGGTCGGTACGGTACGAGATCCGGTCGACACGGATGACCGGCATGCTGCGCCCGCCCGAGTAGTGGCCCGTGAACTCGCCGAACGGCCCCTCGACCTCCCGCGTGCGGCCCTCGATGACGCCCTCGACGACCACCTCGCTGCCCCACGGCACGGGCAGCCCGGTCAGGGGCGCCTTCGCGATGGGGGCGGGCGCTCCGCGCAGCGCGCCGGCCAGCCCGTACTCGTTCTCCTCGTACTTCATCGGAGTCGACGCGGCGATCGTGACCACCGGGTCGTTCCCGAGGGCGATGGCGACGGGCAGATCCTCGCCCCGCTCCTCGGCGGTGCGCAGGTGCAGGGCGATGTCGTGCACCGGCACCGGCTGGATCGCCAGCCGGCGGCGCCCCTTGACCTCGATCCGGTAGATGCCGACGTTCTGCTTGCCGCTGTGCTCCGGGTCGTCCGGATCCTTCGAGACCACCGCGGCCTTGTCGATGTAGAAACCGCCGTCGCCGTCGTTGAGCCGGATCAGCGGCAGCACGCGGAACACGTCGGCCTCGTCGCCCTCGAGCGTGTTCCGCGCCCACGGCGGGTCCTCCCGCCACTCGGGCTCGACCGGGAACGCCTCCCAGCGGCGGATGAACTCCGCCACCTGCTCCTTGGCCCCGGTCTCCTTCGGCAGGCCGAGCGCCAGCGCGTGGTTGGCCCAGGAACCGTGGACGTTCATGGCGATGCGCGCGTTCGTGAAGCCCTTGACGTTGTCGAAGAAGAGCGCGGGCGCCGCATCGCCCAGACGCGGAGCGGCGTTCGCCGCCGCGGCGATGTCCGGCTCCGGCAGCACCTCCTCCGTGACGCGGAGGAGCTGCCCCTCCTTGTCGAGCGCGTCCAGGAATCCGCGCAGGTCGTCGTACGGCATGGAAAGTCCTTTCGGAAGGGATCAAAGGCGCCGGGCCGACCGTCGAAAGGGGCCCGGCGAGCCGCAACGGGTGAGGAGGCCGCGAGCCGCCGCGACGGCTCAGCCGGCCGGGCGCAGGGCGCGCGCCGCGCGCATGCCCTCCCAGCGCCGGGCCGCGGGCGCGGGCAGGTCGAACTGGTCCAGCACGCGCGCCACCACGTGGTCGACGATGTCGTCCACCGACTGCGGATGGTTGTAGAACGCGGGCATGGGCGGCACCAACTGCACGCCCTTACGGGCGAGTTCGAGCATGTTCTCCAGGTGGATCTCGCTCAGCGGCGTCTCGCGCGGCACCAGCACCAGCCGGCGCCGCTCCTTGAGCACCACGTCCGCGGCCCGCCCCACCAGCCCGTCGGCATACCCCGCGCGAATACCGGCGAGGGTCTTCATCGAGCACGGCACGACGACCATCCCGTCCGTCCGGAACGAGCCCGACGAGATCGCCGCGCCCTGGTCCTCCGGCGCATGGGTGACATCGGCCAGGGCCGTGACCTCGGAGACGGCCAGCCCGGTCTCGAGCTCGATGGTGGTCCGCGCCCAGCGGCTGAGCACCAGGTGCGTCTCCACCTCCGGCAGCGCGGCCAGGTTCTCCAGCAGCCGGACGCCGAACACGGCACCCGTCGCTCCGGTCATGCCCACGATCAGTCGCACGGGATTCGGCTCCTTCGGTCCGTCCGGCACAGCGGCGGGAGACTCTTTCGGTCACCGCGCTCTCGACGCTACGCGCGATACGCGGGGCCACCGGCGTACCCTGAGGACAGACCATGGACAGAAACGGACACCCGCGCCCCGCCGAGCGAACCGAGGTCGCCGCCGTTCCCTACCGCGCCGCCGCCGGCGCGCCCCCCGGCGCGGAGGTGCTCGACCTCGCGGCCCTGCCCGCCCGCGCCCACGGCCACGGCCTCGATCCGTACACGGCCAAGCGCCCCGCCTTCCACGAACTCATCGCTGTCCGCGGCGGCACCCTGCGCTGCTCGCTCGACTTCAGCGCGCACGAACTCACCGCAGGGGACTGGCTCTGGGTGCGGCCGGGCCAGGTCCATCAGTACGACTCCGACCTCGCCGCCGCCGACGGCGTCCTGGTGCTGTTCACCCGCGGATTCCTCACCCCCGCCACGGTGGAGGCCGCACGGGTCGACCAGCCCGTCTGGCGCGCACCGCTCACCCCGACGGACGCGGACGCGACCGCGCTCGACGGCGTGCTCGACCTGCTGCGCAGCGAGTACCGCCGGGCGGCCGACCTGCCGCTCGAGGTCCAGATCGACGTCGTACGACATCTGCTGTCGGTCCTCGTGCTGCGGCTGGCCCACGGCCAGGGAGCCCGCGCGACCACCGTGAGCGGCAACGAGGCCTTCCGGCGCTTCCAGCGTGCCGTCGAGCGCGACTTCACCCGGACCCACCAGGTCGAGGACTACGCCCACACCCTCGGCTACAGCGTCCGGACCCTGACCCGGGCCACCCGCTCCGCCGTGGGCACCGGAGCCAAGGCCTTCATCGACGACCGGGTCCTGCTCGAGGCTCGGCGGCTGCTGTGGCACACCGACCTGCCGACCGCCGCCATCGGCGACCGCCTCGGCTTCCCCGACCCGACCGTCTTCACCCGCTTCTTCCGCCGCCGGACCCACGAGACACCGGCCGCATTCCGGGCCCGCGCTCGCGGCAGCACCGGGTGACGCCGCACCTGCCCCGGCGCTCTGCCGCTGTCGGCCGGCGCCCGGCCCCACGGCGCCTGGCGCACGCCGTAGGTCCGGACGCGGCGCCCGCCGGCGCATCGGCCGCGCTCGTCAGACAGGCGGCTGCTCCTCCCGGCCCACGCTCTCGCGACGCGCGCTCTCGTCGGCATGGAGCAATCCGACCGGAAGCAACTGGCGCTTGTGCGTGTCGTTGATGACGGCGGCCGCCGAGGCGTACCAGGCCGCGAGACCGGTGGCGATGCCGAACCAGCCGCCGACCTCCGTCATGACGTGGGGCGGCATTCCGGTCTGGAAGGCTCCGATGGCCAGGAAGAGGTAGGTCAGCGTGAGCAGGACGAGTACGGCCAGGACGGCGAGGCTCACCCGCAGTGCGGCGACGGCCATGTAGGCGGTGAAGATGCACCAGGCGAGCAGGAAGAGGCCCAGCGCGTTGTGCGAGCCGCCCGCGAGCTGCAGGCGCGGCACCAGCCACCAGTAGGACAGCCAGAACGCTCCGTACGAGACGAACGTCGTCGCGCCGAAGGTGTTCCCCCGGCGGAACTCGAACAGCCCGGCGGCGAACTGGGCCAGGCCGCCGTAGAACAGGGCCAGTGTCAGCACCGGGAGGATCGCGGCGGTCTCCTGGAGGAGGTTGGTGTTGACGATCGACAGCAGCAGGGTGGTCATGGCGAAGCCCGCGAGCCCCAGCGGAGCCGGATCGCCCCAGGTGGCCGGCCGCGGATCCGCCGCGCCTTCCCGCGCGGGCCGAGAACCGCTCGTTTCGTCAGTCATGGCCGGAATCCCTTCGGACGAAGGCGGAACCGGGATCAGCCGGTCCCCGGCCGGCGCCCGCGCCACCGCCCCAGGGGAACCTGCGGGCGGCACCGGAGTGGCCCGGTCATCAGCCGCACCTTTTACCCCATAAGTACCCTTTTTCCGCCACCGTCACTCCGTTGGCCGCACAGGACGGACGTCCTTCAGCCGACGTCGTGGTGGCCCACGTGGAGATCCGCCTGGCGGGCCTCTCCCTCCCTCAACGTCACGTCCGCGACGACCGGCGCATGGCCGGAGGCGACAACGGTGTAGGCGCCGGGGGCCACGTTCTGCAGCGTGTAGGTGCCGTCCTCGATCGTCACTGCCGAGCCCACCACCTCGCCCGATGCGCTCAGCAGGGTGACGCGCGCCTCGGGAACGGGCAGCCCGGTGTGCCGATGGCGTACGGTCCCCTGGACGTGGCCCAGGCCGGCGAGCGTGACGTCCGGGACGGCCGGTTCCGTGCCCGAGGTGACCTGCACGGCTCTGGGGTGGTGACCCTCGGCCGAGACGACCAGGGTGCACGAGGAGGGATCCGCCGTGAGCGTGTAACTGCCGTCCTCGCCGGTCCTGGCGCGAGCCCGTTGCCGGCCGGAGCGGTCGACGAGGGTGAGGACCGCGTGGGCGATGGGCCGCCCGGCGCTGTCGCGCACCCGGCCGCGCAGCTCCCCGGCGGCCGGTGCGGCCGCGGGGCCCTCGGCGGCTGCCGGAGCCGCCTTCGCCGGTGAGGGCGCCGACGACCCGGGCGCGGTGACCGCTTCGGCGCCGCGGCCGCGGATCAGCGAAGCGAGCGCGGCGGCCAGGGACATGGCGATGGCCAGGGAGAACACCACGACCAGACCGTCGTGGAACGGCTGCGAGATCAGGTGCGGGAAGAACTCGCGTCCCGTGAGATGAGCGGCGGCGGCCGGTGAGAGGTGCCCGAGGATGCTCGGGCCGAGCAGGTGCTGGATGGGGTTGTACCCGAGGAAGGCGGCGAACAGGACGCCCACCGGTGGCAGCTGCGCCACCGTGTGGGCGGGCCCCGCCGGGACACCCTGGGCCGTCAGACCCGACGTGAGGGTGTGGGGCAGGCTTCCGGCGAGTCCGGCGACCATGAGCGAGAAGAACACGCCCATGGAGAGCACCATGCCGGCGTTCTGGAAGGTGGCCCGCATGCCGGAGGCGGCGCCGCGGGCGTCGGCCGGCACGTTCGACATGATGATCGCCGTGTTCGGAGCCGCGAACAGACCGCCGCCCAGGCCGTTGAGGAAGATCAGGCCGGCGAACACCCAGTAGGAGAAGTCGCTGGGCAGGACGAGCAGTCCGGCGAACGAGACCGCCATCACCAGGAACCCGGAGGCGGCGAACAGCCGCGCGCCGAACTTGTCGGACAGCGCCCCGGACAGGGGCCCGGCGAACAGGAAGCCCACGGTCAGCGGAAGCATGTAGATGCCGGCCCACAGCGGGGTGTCGGCGTAGTCGTAGCCGTGCAGCGGCAGCCAGATGCCCTGGAGCCAGATGATGAGCATGAACTGCAGTCCGCCGCGCGCGATGGCGCCCAGCAGGGTGGCGGCGTTGCCCCCGGCGAAGGCCGCGTTGCGGAACAGCCTCAGCGGGAACATCGGTTCGGCGACCTTCATCTCCACGACGCAGAACGCCCCGAGCATCAAGGCTCCGCCGACCAGACCCGCCAGCACCCACGGGTTGGTCCAGCCCATGGTGTGACCGCCGTAGGGCTGGATGCCGTAGGTGATCCCCGCGAGCAGTGCGGTCAGGCCGACGGCGAAGGTGATGTTGCCCCACCAGTCCATGCGTCCCGGCTTGCGGACGCCGGTCTCGTGCAGGGACTTGTATCCCCACACCGTGCCGATCAGGCCGATGGGGACGTTGACCCAGAAGATGGAGCGCCAGTTCCAGGTGACGAGCACGCCGCCGAGCACCAGGCCGAGGAACGAGCCGGCGATGCCCGCCACCATGTTGACGCCCAGCGCCA
This sequence comes from Streptomyces sp. AF1A, assembly GCF_047340315.1. Classification (NCBI taxonomy): domain Bacteria; kingdom Bacillati; phylum Actinomycetota; class Actinomycetes; order Kitasatosporales; family Streptomycetaceae; genus Streptomyces; species Streptomyces sp. AF1A. The sequence goes on along the minus strand of NZ_JBLEBI010000011.1, from coordinate 78,928 downwards.
TGCCCCGCTGCCGGGCCGGGAAGGCGTCGGTGAGGATCGCCGCGGAGTTGGCCATCAGCATCGAACCGCCCACGGCCTGCACGATGCGCCAGCCGATCAGCCACAGCGCCCCGCTGCCGCCGCGGAAGGGGTCCAGCGACAGGATCACCGAGGTGAGCGTGAAGATCAGGAAGCCCGCGTTGTAGATGCGGACCCTGCCCATCATGTCGCCGAGCCGGCCGAGCGCGACGACCAGCACCGCGGTGACGAGCATGTAGCCCATCAGCATCCACAGCAGATAGCTCACGTTCGCCGGCTGCAGCGGGTCGAGGCGGATGCCGGTGAAGATGCCCGGCAGCGAGATCAGCACGATCGAGCTGTTGATGGTGGCCAGGAGCATGCCCACCGTCGTGTTGGTCAGCGCGATCCACTTGTAGCGGGGGTGGTCGGCGTCGACCCAGCCACGGCGGCGGTGCTGCGCGACAGCGGCGGCACCGGGTATGGGTTCGGTCTCCCTGGTCGTCATCACGTGCTCCCGGTGTCTCGCCGTTCGGGAAGGGGGGCCGGCTCCGTGCCGGCCATGAGCATGCGCTGCACCAGCGGAAGGACGGTTCTCATCGCCTCGCCCAGCGCCCGCTGGTCCTCGTGCGGCAAAGCGGCCACCAGATCGGTCAGGCGGGCGTCCCGGGCCCGCCGGCGCTCGGCGAGCACCTCCCGGCCGGCGTCGCTGATGGCGACGAGGGTCACTCGCGCGTCGATGTCGTCGCTGAGCCGCGTGACCAGGCCCTGTCGTTCCAGCCGTTGGGCCAGCTGGGTCATCGACGGCTGGGTCACGCCCTCCGCCGCCGCCAGGGCAGTGAGCCGCAGGGGGCCCTCGCGTTCGAGCCGGGCCAGGGTGGAGGCCGCGGTGAAGCTCATGCCCCGGCGGTCCGTCACGACCCTGATCACGGCAGCCGCCGTCTCCGCGAGCGATCGTGCGGTCTGCCGGGCGTCCGCATCTCGGTGAGAGTGATCCACACTCTTTAAGTATCACTCGCCTATATAGCAGGCCTATGAAAATCTTCGTAAGAAGTGTCCGGCCTGTCCGTGGCCTGCCTGTCGTGCCCGGGCCTGCGGCTCCCTTCCGTCAGGCGGACGGTTTCGCCAGCAGGAGTTCGGTGTTGTGATCGGCCGCGGAGCCGATGCGCGCGGCCGGGGTGGCATAGGGGTCGTTGTAGGCGAGTTCGCGGTACAGGGCGGCCAGGCCGGGGTCCGAGGTGTCGGCGAAGTCGGTCCGGTAGGGGGCGGCCGACTCGACGAGCGTGGTGAACAGCGACAGGGTGCCGTCCCGGTTGTCCGCGATCTCGATGATCCGTGCGTGGTGCGGGTAGTCCACGTGGGAGGCCGTGTTGATCTCCCAGAAGGCGCGTTCGGGGACGCTGTGGCCGTGCGGGATGATCTGGTTGGCGTGCGTGTGGCCGTTGACCCAGGCCACGACGTTGGGGAAGCGCTGGAGCAGCGTCACCAGTTCGGCGCCGCCGTGGCGCCCTTCGAACGGGCGGTACGGGTCGGGCAGCAGGTTGCCCATGGTGCCGCTGGTGTGATGGCTGAAGACGACCACGAGACGGCTGTCGGAACCGCCGCGCACCACGTGGCCGTCGGTGTCGTACCAGTGCCCGCTGTGCGCCCTGAGCACCGACTCCAGCCAGGTCAGCTGTGCCGTGCCGAGGGAACCGTCGGCGAAGCCCGCCCGGTTGGTGGTGTCGAGACTGACGCCGAGGACGCCGGGGGCGAGGTCGAAGGTGTAGTACAGGCGCCCGCTGCCGGCCGCGTCCGCGGTGAAGCCGTGGCCGGCCGGACCGGCGCCGGTGTACGCGGGATTCAGGTGCGCCTTCGCGAACTCGGCCGGGGTGAACGGGTGACGGCGCTCGTCGGGCGTGACCGTGCGGATCGCGCCGCCGCCGACGAGCAGTTCGCTCAGCAGGAGCACGGCCTGCCCGGGGTCGTGGAGCACCGCGTCGGCCAGCCGCGCCGCGGTGGCGTCGTCGCAGCCCTCCAGCTTGCGCGAGCCGGTGTAGAGGTCGTTCAGCAGACCCAGGTCGGGCAGGCTGCCTTCGATGCTGTCGTCGTGGTTGCCGACGGTGGTGTACCACGGCACGCTCAGGCCGGGCGCGTCGAACGGGCGGATGGCGCCGCCGAGGAATCCGGGGATCTGCGGCAGCCCCTTGGCCTTGTACGCGTCCTGGAACGCGGATTCGGGATTCCAGTACTGCGCGCTGCCGGAGTTCTGGACCCCCTCGTAGCGATCGAGGGCACCGCTGTTCGGACTGACCCGGCCGCCGCTCATGACGGTCAGATACCAGTCGAGTTCGATCCGCTCGTGGTTGTCCGTGTTGTCGCCGGTGGCCATCACGAAGCCGAACGGAAGCCCCGTGTACGGGCCTTGGCGTACCTGGTTGACGCGTTCGACGAGCGACGAGGCGCCCCGTACGGTCAGCGCCTCGTGCGGCCGGTGCGCGCTGTCGATGTACCGCGCCAGATACTCGAACCGCACGGGCGACTCGGTGTCCGTCAGGTGCAGATCCGTGAACTGCACGAAGGAGGTGAGCCCCGTCCGCCGGTCGTCCCGCCCGCTCGCGGCGCCGGCCAGCTCCGCGCGGACCACCAGCGGCCAGCCCGGTCCCGCCGTCAGCCGCTTGTACGCCCCGTCGCCGAGCGGGGTCGCCACCTGTTCCAGGGTGGTCCCGTCGATCCGCACCGCACGCGCGGCACTGGCCGCGAGCGCCCGGTCCAGTGCCCTCGCCCGCCCCGGTGTCAGCAACGGCCACACGGCCGCTGCCGCCACGGCGGCGGACACACCCGACAGGAACCGGCGACGACTCGTCCCGCTCATCAATCCCCCTGACACAGACGCCACTTGGGCGCCTGGCCCGGACCGGGCGCGCCCGCCCGCGGTTACCTTACTGACGGGTAGACAGGTGTCCAGGGCGCGGGGGGAAACTTGACGGAAACAGAGCGAACGCGTGGGTCACGCGGGAAGGAAGGCGAGGGCTGACGAGCCGGGCGCCGGACGCCCGGTGCGGCTCAGGGAAGGATCGAGTCGATGTAGCCGCCGTCGACCCGCAGGGCTCCGCCGGTCGTGGCCGACGCCTGGACGGAGCTGAGGTAGACGACCATGTGGGCGATCTCCTCCGGGTCGATCAGCCGCTGGAGCAGGGACTGCGGCCGGTACTCGCGCATGAACCTGCGCTGCGCCTCCTCCCAGGGCAGGTCCCGGTCGACGAGTTCGTACACGAAGTCCTCGACGCCACCGGTGTGCGTGGGCCCGGCGATCACGGAGTTCACCGTCACGCCGGTGCCCGCCGCCTTCTTGGCGAATCCGCGGCTCACCGCGAGCAGCGCGGTCTTCGACATCCCGTAGTGGATCATCTCCGCGGGGATGACGACCGCCGAGTCGCTGGCGACGTACTGGATCCGCCCCCAGCCGCGCTCGGTCATGCCCGGCAGGTACAGCCGGGTGAGCCGTACGGCGGCGAGGACGTTCACCTCGAAATAGCGCCGCCACTCCGCGTCGGTGATCTCCAACGGGTCGGCGGTACCGAAGACTCCGAGGTTGTTGACGAGGATGTCCACCTGGGGCAGCAGGTCCGTCACCCTGGCCGCGCCCTCCTCGCTGGAGACGTCGGCGGCCACGGGCACCAGGTCGGCGCCGGGTGCCTGACCGGCCAGCGACGTGACGCTGTCGGCCACCCGTCGCTCGTCGCGGCCGTTGACCCCCACGCGGGCCCCGGCCCGGGCCAGGGCGAGGGCGATGGCGGCCCCGATGCCCTGCGTGGAGCCGGTCACGAGTGCGGTGCGTCCTGTCAGGTCGATGTGCATGGGCGGGCCAGGTCCCTTCGTGGGAGGGTCAGAGACGGTCGGCTTGCAGCACCGCCTGGGCGAACTGCTGCGGAGCCTCCTGCGGCACGTTGTGCCCGACGCCCTTCAGCGTGCGGTGGGCGTACGGCCCCGTGAACCTGGCCCGGTACGCGGCCCCGCCGCCCGCCGGGACGAAGGGATCCAGGGCGCCGTCGAGCGTGACCGTGGGCACGGCGATGGCCGGCCCGGCGGCGAGCCTGTCCTCGGTGCCGTCGTAGCGGGGATCGCCCGCGGCGAGGCCGAGCCGCCAGCGGTAGTTGTGGATCACGATGCCGACGTAGTCGGGATTGTCGAAGGCCGCGGCGGTCCGGTCGAAGGTGGCGTCGTCGAAGTGCCAGGTCGGAGAGGCGTTGTGCCATATCAGTTTCGCGAAGTCGTGCCGGTGTTCGCGCAGGCCCGACTTGCCCCGCGCGGTGGCGAAGTAGTACTGGTACCACCACGCCCACTCGGCCGCCGGCGGCAGCGGCTGCTCGTTCTTCTCCCGGTTGGTGATGAGGTAGCCGCTGACGGAGACCAGGGCCCTGCAGCGCTCGGGCCGGAGCACCGCGACGATGTCGGCCGTCCGCGCTCCCCAGTCGAAGCCGCCGAGCAGTGCCTTCTCGATGTGCAGGGCGTCCATCATCGCGACGATGTCCAGGGCGAACACGGTCTGTTGGGCGTTGCGGAACGTCTTGTGCGACAGGAACCGCGTGGTGCCGTAACCCCGCAGGTAGGGGACGACGACCCGATATCCCCGAGCGGCCAGCAGCGGCGCGACGTCGACGTAGCTGTGGATGTCGTACGGCCACCCGTGCAGCAGGACGGCCACCGGGCCGGCGGCCGGGCCGGCCTCCGCGTAGCCGATGCTCAGCTCGCCCGCCCTGACCTGCTTCAGCGGGCCGAGAAAGGTGTGTTCGCCCCCTCGCCCGCCCGCGGGACCCGTTCGGTCACCGGGCGGCGCCGCCGGTTCCGAAACGGCCGCCGAGGGGAGCCGGCCGGACAGCGCAGCCGCCGTCCCGACGGCGCCCGCGCCGAGCGCCTTGCCGAAGGTCCGCCTGTCGATCACGAGAACCGTCCTGTGGGTGGACATGCCGACAGGCCGCCCCCGGCCCCGCCGTGCCACACGTGTCACGGCCGCGAGCCCCCGCGGTGTACATCGCTGCCCATCCTGCCTGCCCGGGCGGGAGCCCGCCAACGGCAGCACAGCGCCCGCCACGGCGCCCGGCTTCGTGACGGATGCCGGGCGCCGCTCCGTAGCCCGCGCAGCCGGCCACCGGGATTGCCCCGCAGGACCCGCCACCGCCGCGGATCCGGCTCGTACCCGGTGGCCTGACGGGCGCCCGTGTCCCCATCGCCGCCCGCTGCCGCTGTCACCCGGGCTCCTCTCACCGGGGCCGCACCCGGGCGGACCACCTTCCCGCGCGAGGCGGGGCACACCGCAGCGTGCGGGCACGACCGCGAACGAGCCGAGCCGGGGCGCCGTCCGCTGTCGCTGCCGTCGTCGTCGCCTCCACCGAGCGGGTGTCCTCCGGCGCGCCGGAATGGGTTCCGCCCGCCGCAGGCCGCGATCGCCCCCTAGCCTCGACGCCATGCTGGGGCTTCCTGCTCACATTCGTGCCTGCCTGTTCGACCTCGACGGAGTGCTCACCCAGACCGCGAAGGTGCACGCGGCCGCCTGGAAGGAGATGTTCGACGGCTATCTCCGCGAGCGCGCGACCCGCGAGGGGACCGAGTTCGTGCCCTTCGACGCGGTCGAGGACTACGACGAGTACGTGGACGGCCGTCCCCGCGAGGACGGGGTCCGCACGTTTCTCGCGTCACGCGGTGTGCAGCTGCCCGATGGATCGCCGGACGACCCGCCGGACGCCGAGACCGTGTACGGGCTGGGCACCCGGAAGAACAACCTCGTGCTGCGCAAGATCCGCGAGGAGGGGGTGGAGCCCTACGAGGGCTCGGTCCGCTTCGTGCACGCGGTCAGGGAGGCCGGCCTGCGCTGCGCGGTGGTGTCGTCCAGCGCGAACTGCCGGGACGTCCTGATCGCGGCCGGCATCGAGGACCAGTTCGACGTGCGGATCGACGGGCTCGTGACGCGCGAGCGCGGCCTGCGCGGCAAGCCCGCGCCGGACACCTATCTCGAAGCCGCCCGCGACCTCGGGATCGAGCCGGACCGGGCCGCCGTGTTCGAGGACGCCCTGGCCGGTGTCGAGGCGGGGCGGGGCGGACGGTTCGGTCTCGTCGTCGGCGTCGACCGGGTCGGCCAGGCGGAGCAGTTGCGGGCGCACGGGGCGGACGTGGTCGTCCGCGACCTGGCCGAACTTCTGGAGTCGCGGTGATCACTCATCCCAGCTTCACGGTCGAGCCGTGGTGCCTGCGCGAGACCGAGCTGAACCTGGAGGTGCTCGCCCAGAGCGAATCGGTCTTCGCCCTGTCCAACGGGCACATCGGGTGGCGCGGGAACCTCGACGAGGGGGAGCCCCACGGGCTGCCCGGCGCCTACCTCAACGGCGTCCACGAGCGGCATCCGCTGCCCTACGCGGAAGCGGGCTACGGGTACCCCGAGTCCGGCCAGACGATGATCAACGTCACCGACGGCAAGGTCATCCGGCTGCTCGTCGACGACCACCCGTGCGATCTGCGCTACGGCCGGCTGCTGGAGCACGAGCGGGCCCTGGACTTCCGCTCCGGGGTGCTCAGCCGCACGGCGCGGTGGACCACGCCCAGCGGCCGCACCGTGCGGATCACCTCGCGGCGGCTCGTGTCCTTCACCCAGCGCGCGGTGGCCGCGGTGGTGTACGAGGTCGAGCCGCTCGACGAACCCGTCTCGGTCGCCGTGCAGTCCGAACTCGTCGCCAACGAGCAGCTGCCCCACTTCGAGGGCGACCCGCGGGTCGCCGCGGCCACCGAGTCCCCACTGATCACGGAGGAGCACTTCGCGCAGGACACCCGCCTCAGGCTCGTCCACTGCACCGACCGCAGCAGACTGCGGGTGGGAGCGGCCGCCGACCATCTCGTCGAGGGGCCCGGGAGCACCCGCTGGGCCTCGCAGAGCGAGCCCGACGTCGCCCGGCTGACCGTCACCGCGGAGCTGGCCCCCGGGCAGCGGCTGCGCCTGGTGAAGTTCGTGGCCTACGGCTGGTCGGGGGAGCGGTCGCTGCCCGCCGTGCACGATCAGGTGGACGGGGCCGTGGCGGTCGCGGTGAGCACCGGCTGGGACGGGCTCGTCGCCGCGCAGCGCGCCTACCTGGACCGGTTCTGGGACTGCGCGGACGTCGAGGTGGAGGGCGACGCGCAGATCCAGCAGGCGGTGCGGTTCGCGCTCTTCCATGTGCTCCAGGCGGCGGCCCGCGGCGAGAACCGGGCGATTCCCGCGAAGGGACTGACCGGAACCGGCTACGACGGGCACTGCTTCTGGGACACCGAGTCCTACGTCCTGCCGGTCCTGACGTTCACCGCCCCGGAGACCGTCGCCTCGGCGCTCAGATGGCGGCACTGCACCCTCCCGGCCGCGCGTGAACGCGCGCATCAACTCGGGCTGGCAGGAGCGGTGTTCCCCTGGCGGACGATCGACGGCGCCGAGTGCTCGGCCTACTGGCCGGCGGGCACCGCCGCCTTCCACATCAACGCCGACATCGCCATGGCCGCCGTCCGCTACGTCGGCATGACCGGGGACGAGGACTTCGAGCGGGGCGAGGGCCTGGACCTCCTCGTGCACACCGCCCGGCTGTGGCGCTCCCTCGGCCACCACGACCCGGACGGCGTCTTCCACATCGACGGGGTCACGGGACCCGACGAATACAGCGCGATCGCCCGCGACAACCTCTACACCAACCTGATGGCCCGCCGGAACCTGGTCGCCGCGGCCGAGCTGGCCACGCGCTATCCCGACCGCGCCGCCGAACTGAACGTCGACGACGAGGAGGCGGCCGTCTGGCGCGACGCCGCCGCCCGCATGGCGATGCCGTACAACGAGACCCTCGGGGTCCACGAACAGTCCGCCGGTTTCACGGACTTCCAGCACTGGGACTTCGAGGCCACCCCACCGGAGCACTATCCGCTCCTGCTGCACTACCCCTACTTCGACCTGTACCGGAAGCAAGTGGTCAAGCAGGCCGACGTGGTGCTGGCGATGATGGAGTGCCCGTTCGCGTTCACCGACGAGCAGAAGGCGCGCAACTTCGCCTATTACGAGGCGCTGACGGTGCGGGACTCCTCCCTCTCGGCATGTGTCCAGGCGGTGCTCGCCGCCGAGACCGGACACCTGCGGCTGGCCTACGCCTATCTCACCGAGGCCGCCCTGATGGACCTGGACGACCTGGAGCACAACACCCGGGACGGGCTGCACATCGCCTCGCTCGCCGGGACGTGGATCGCCGTCGTCGTCGGTTTCGGAGGCCTGCGCCGGTACCTCGGTGACGAGGGCAGACAGGACCTTGTGGGCTTCCAGCCGCGCCTGCCCGAAGCGCTGTCCAGGCTGTCGTTCACGGTGCTCGTGCGTGGACGCCGGCTGAAGGTGGACATCGGCCAGAAACACGTGCGCTACCGGCTGGTGGAGGGCGAACCGCTGAAAATGCTGCACTACGGCGAACCCGTGACCGTGTCCGCGGACACGCCCGTCGAGCGCCGGGTGCCGCCCCCGCCCGTGCGCCCGGAACCGCAGCAGCCCCGGGGCCGCCGTCCGGCGGGCCTGCCCAGCGAGGAGGAGTCCTGAACGGACGGACACCCGCAGCGCCCTCCGGCCGGCGGCGACGCCGACCAGGGGCCCCGGCGCTGTCGGTCTGCGTCAGCCGTCGGAGTCGGACGACGGGATGTAGGCGCCCGGCTGGCAGGGCGCGCCGCCGTCTTCGGACCACCGTCCGGGCGTGAGGTCACATACGGGGTCGGGCGGGCTCACCGGGGGCAGGGCATCGCCGCGGCGCTCGCCGCACTCGGTGAACTGGAGCCCGCCCGGCCGCTGCTACACACGGGCTCGTGGGGCGGAGGTCGACCTGGTGCACCTGACACCGAGCCGACCGGGCGGGGCGGTTCAGCAGCCTCCGCAGTTGTAGTACAGGACGTCCCAGTGGTTTCCCTCGTCGGTGTAGACGTTGCCGGAAGCAGACGTCCACATCGGGTAACCGTCGCCGCGCAGGCCGGAGTAGCTGAAGTAGTTCTTGATGTAGTTCCCGATGCAGGTGTTCTTGCCGATGTCGAGCTTGTAGCCGTTCCAGTGCGAGTACGTGCCCGAGGCGTGCCCGACCTCGGTGCCGCCGGTGATGTTCAGCGCGCACCCGCTGGCGCGTTTGAGGGTCTGGGCGCCCTGGGCGGTGGCGAGGTTGAGCTGCTCGAAGGACGTACAGGTCGAGTTGTTGCGGTTGGAGCAGTTGCCGGAGGAGGACCAGGTGATGCCCACCTGGCGGAACATCTGCGTCGCGGTGGCGTGGCTGATCTTGGTGACCGCGAAGGCGTCGGTGGCGGTGCCGACGACCGCCACACCCGGGGCGACGACGAGGGCGAGAGCGGTCAGTGCGGAGCGGACCTTCATGGGGGAGCCTCCTGCGAATGGCCGTGCTTCCTATGGGGCGGCTGTGCAGGTGGTGCCACGCGATGATGACAGAGTTCTACGCGCGTTCGCCAGAGGGTCGACGAACCGCGGACGCGTATGCCGCATGCCGTGCGCGGCGGTTCATGTGGCGGAGAGGGCAGGGTTTGCACCTGCGTGGGCCCCCGAGGGGGCCCGACCTCGAGCCGTGCTCGCTGGTCCCCGATCAGCCGCTCCGGGCACCTCTCCTCGATCCCGGCTCCGGTCGCGTCCAGTGCCGTTCACAGGTAAGAGAGTGGCAGGAGTCCCTGACGGCGCACTGACGCGTCCCTGACGCGGGTTTGACGCGCCCGCCGCTTCCGGCTTCCTCTCCGGCATCGTCCGCGAACCACTCGCGGGCCTCCCGGCGACCTGCCCCGTACCCCCCAACCTCCGCGTGGCCGTGGCCTCGCCCCGACGCACCGTCGAGGCACTGCTCCGCGTGGCCGAGGCCGTGCGCGGCCGTGGACCGGGGCACCTGGAAGGGCCGTTGCCGGTCAACCTTCCCGCACTCACGGTATCGGTGGCCGAGATGATCGCCGCCCTGCGACAGGTGGCGGGCGATGCCGTCGCCGACCTGGTGACCGTCGCACCCGATCCCGCCGTGGAGGCCATCGTGTCCTCATGGCCCGCCGTCTTCGACAACAGGCGTGCCGCCGCACTGGGTCTGGAACCCGACCCGGGATTCCTGTCCCTCGTGCGGGACTACCTTGCCGAACACACCGGCGCGCACTGACCGGCGCATCCACGGCTTGGGACGCGGATCGCGATCAGCGCGAGGGAAAGGCAAGGGGTGGTTGAAGTGTGGCGCGGACAACTCGCGTGGGAATCGCTCGGGTGGAATCCGTAGGAGCGAAGCCGGGCCCGGCTAAGCGGTCATGCGACGCGGGGCGTTCTAACCGAATTCGCCCTCGCGCACACCATCTCGGAACGCGGCCCATTCCTCCGCGGTGAACCGCAGAGGCTCGAGGTCGGTGTTGTTCGAGTCACGGACGGCAACGGCTCCGCCACCGAGGTCTGCCACCTCGACGCAGTACGGCGTCGTCTTGTCCATGCTCTTGCTGCTCTTGACCCAGCGTGCTTCCGTCAGGTCGAGCGCGTAGAGTTCAGCCTTTCTCGGTTGCATCACAAGCTCCATTCGGCGCTCGATGTGTGTTCTCCTTCCACCCTCACGCGTTCGGCTCCACTCTGCAACTGGCCTGGGGAAGGCCGTGATCACGAGGACTCCGAGGCCGGCCCCTTCTGTTTTTGCCGCAGCCGTACGCCGTGGTCGGCGTCGGTTCATGCTCCACTGCCACCACCCCGAACACGAGGTGGCGACGACGGCCGGCTTCGTCACGGAGTGAACCGGGTCGTCGCCACCGGCGAATCCGCCACTTCGGACAGCGGGTCCATCGGGTGACCCTCCACCGATTTGGCGGGGCGCAGGTCCGCCGTGTCCTTCCGGCATGCGCCGGCAACCCTCGGCATCCGCTGCCGATCGACCGCATCATCGGCCCGTTCGGCCAACTTTCGTCGCGCATAAGCCTGGTGCGGCACCGGTCCGTCAGGGCCCGGTCAGCCGCATGGTGACGCTCGCGGATCACGCCTGGCGGTCGCCCCCGCTTTCGGGGGAAGGGGGCGAGGGCGACCACCGCCTCCGCTGCCAGGGCCAGCCAATGAACTCCTCGGCGGCGGAAGTCCTCTACTGGATGAACGGATCCAGGGTTCGGCAAGGTTCACGGACCGAGAGGGAATTCGTTCGGCTCTTCCGCGAGCCCGGCCGCGACGGGGGGTCACACACCGCGCAGGAGATCGGCGGCTCGCTCGGCGATCGCGTAGACGGTGGCGTTGGTGTTGTTGGACGGGATGGAAGGGATGACGGAGGCGTCCGCGACGCGGAGGCCGTCGAGTCCCCGGACGCGCAGGGCGGAGTCGACCACGGACACTTCGTCCTCTCCCATCATGCAGGTGCCGACGGGATGGCAGTACGACCCGAAGTGCCTGCGGGCGTGGTCGCCCAGCGACTGCGCGTCCACGGCGTCGAGTCCGGGACTGACCTCTTCGATGCCCCATGCGGATGGCGCGGACGACGAGGCGATCCGGCGCGCCTCCCTGATGCCGGACAGCACGACCTGGACGTCTCGTTCCTCGGCGAAGTAGTTGGGGTCGATCACGGGCGGCGCGTACGGGTCCGCAGAAGTGATGCGGAGCGTGCCGCGGCTGGCCGGGCGCATGGGGGAGACGCCGATGGTGAAGCCGTTGCGCACCGGAGCGACGGGGTTGGGCACCGGGATGTCGATGAAGATGATCTGCAGGTCCGGCCCGTCCAACTCCGGTGCGCTGCGCAGCAGGCCGATGATCTCGCCGTGGTTGTTGCGCGCCGCGGGCACCGGGCGCCGGGCGCGGTAGACGAGGTTGGCCCGCGGGTGGTCGTGCAGGTTCCGCCCCACACCGGGGAGCGCGTGGAGCATGTCGACCTGGGCCTGCCGGAGGTCGTCCTCGGGACCGATGCCGGAGCGGAGCAGCAGCTGCGCCGAGCCGATCGCACCGGCGGTCAGCACCACTTCACCGGCCGCCGCGGTGCGCACCCCGCCCTGAGCGCGGAACTCCACGCCGGTGCAGCGCGTGCCGTCGAAGAGCAGGCGGTGTACGACCGCGTCCGTGACGACGTCCAGGTTGGGACGGTGCAGCGCGCGATGGAGATAGGCGTCGGCCGCGCTCTGGCGCCGGCCGGAGACGATGTTGAGGTCCACCGGCGCGAAGCCCTCTTCCAGGCCGCCGCTGATGTCGAAGGCCCTGCGGTGGCCGGCTTCGACGGCGCCGCTGAGGCAGGCGAGCAGGAGCTCGTTGGGATCGGCGGCCGGGGCGACGAAGAGCGGGCCGTTCGTTCCGCGGCCGGGAGCGCCGCTGACAGCGGTCTCACTGCGCTGGAAGTACGGGAGCAGGTCGTCGAACGTCCAGCCCTTGGCGCCGTGGTCGCTCCAGCTTTCGTAGCTGGTGTGGTGGCCTCGTGCGAACACCATGGCGTTGATGGCGGAGGAGCCGCCCAGACCCTTGCCCCGGGGTAGTGCCACGGGGGCGCCCGAGGCGCCCTGCGGAACGGTCGCGTCGCCCCAACCTGCCGCCGAGGAGGCCAGCGAGGGCCAGGCCGGCGGCTCGGCGACGGCGTCGGGAAGAGCGGAAGAGCCCGCCTCCAGCAGCAGCACGCGGGCGTTCTCGTCCTGGGAGAGCCGGTCGGCCAGCACACACCCGGCGGTTCCGGCGCCCACGAGGATGTAGTCGTAGGCGGTGAGTGACGGCACGGCGGGCTCCATCCCTGTCTGAATCGTTGGTCGCATTTCGAGCGTAACACCGATAAGAACCGGTGAATCGCGAGTCTTGATACCGTTGGTTCATGACAGCTGACATGGCGGGCGGCCGGACGGCGGAAGCGCTGGATCGCAGAATCGTTCTCGCGGCCGCTGACGTCCTGGAGGAGGACGGCCTGGACGCCATGTCCACACGTGCGGTGGCGGCGCGAGCCGGAGTGTTTCCGCCGACGATCTTCCGGATCTTCGGGGACAAGGACGGTCTGCTGGAGGCAGTGGGCGAGTACGGCTTCGAGACCTACCTCGAGGCCAAGAGCCGGCTGCCGCAGAGCGACGACCCGGTGGCCGACCTGCGCCTCGCCTGGGACCTGCACGTCGAGTTCGGACTCCTGCAGCCGGCGTACTACGCGTTGGTCTTCGGGCGGTCACACACCGGTGGGCTCTCGCGCGCCGGCCGCAGAGCCGTCGCGGAGCTGCGGCGTATGATCACCCGCGTCGCCGCGACCGGCCGCCTGCGCATGAGCGTCGAACGGGCCACGGCCGTCATGCACGCGGCCGGCGTGGGTGTGGTCTCCACACTGATCAGCACCCCGCCGGAGTCCCGCGACCTCGAAACGGCCCAGGTGACGCGCGAGATGGTCTTCGACGCCATCATCGCGCCCGCCGCCGAGGCGGAGGGCACCGGAGCGGATGCCGGTTCGGCAGGCCCGGCCATGGCACTGCGCGCCGCGCTGGCCGAAGAGCGGGAACTGCCCCTGAGCCCGGGGGAGAAGCTGCTGCTCGTGGAACTGCTCAACCGGCTGGCCGACGCGCACACGAGTACCCGCTGAGCAAGACCGCCCGGAGTGAAGCGCCGCGGGTGACCGCGTACGAGCGAACTCGCAGGCTGCACACCGCGGAAGTTCACGCCGTTCCGTCCTCCGATCGGCGGGCGGTCATCAGGCAGGTGAGGGATTCGTCGACGCGCAGCAGGTGTCTCTCGCTGCCGGCCGGCACCTGCTCGAAAGTGCGGTCGAGGAAGGCCTGCACAGGCGCGGCGGGCGCCGACACGACCGTGCTTGCCTCGGGCGAGCTGATGCGGATGTGCACGGCGCCGTCCCCGGCTTCCAGCCGGTCCGGACGGAGGGGCACCGGCCACGTCTGCACGTCTCCCAGTCCGGCCGGGCGCATCAGGCCCTCCGAGAGCAGGTCGCGCGCGAAAATCCACGTCACCGGCGGTGTGAGGCCCGTGTCCAGCACCATGCGCACGCTGTACGGATCCCCGGTCGCGTAATGGAAGGCGAGCGCCACCGGCACGGTGACCGACCCGTCGAGCAGAACGGTGCCTTCGCACCGGCAGCTGACGCCGGATGCACGCGAGGAGGGCGTGCCGGGAGGGGGAGGTGGTTCGATGCTCATGTCCTGCTCATCTGCTTCGGTGGATCGCCGGGTGACGACCCGCGGGCACGTGGGCCAGGTCGGCTGCGCCGAGCCGAATGCTGTTGACATGGGGTGCCAACAGGTGACCGGTCGCCCGCATTCCGGTTCGCCCGGGCGAAGAGGGCACACCTACGGAGCTGGACCGGTCACATGACCGCATGGTGCGGTTCAGATCGGCAGATCGAGCGAGACCGTCTTGCCCTGGCCGTTGGGGGAGCTGTTCCAGGCGTCGGCCAGTGCCTCCACGATCATCAGGCCGCGGCCGTGCTCCGCCTCGGCGTTCTCCTCCTCGGCCAGTGACAGGGGCGAGGGGACCGGTGGGTTGGTGTCGGAGTCCCGCACCTCCAGCCGGACACGATCGGGGAAGGCCCGCAGACGGACGTCCACATCGCTGCCGGCGTGGATGAGCGCGTTCGTCACGATCTCCGAAACGACCAGCTCCAGGGCGTCCGACATGTCCTGCAAGCCCCAGGCGCCCATCTGGTCGTGCACGAACGTGCGCGCCGTCCTGACCCCGCGCAGATCGCGGCGCTGTATGTGCAGGCCGGACACCCGGGGTTCGTCCTGGCCCCGGGCCCCTTCGTACCGGGCCAGCAGCAGGGCCGCGTCGTCGCGGTGCCGCTGTGACGACGCGCAGACCTCCGCGTCGATGCGGTCCGCGAGCTGCTCCAGATCGGCCGCGCCGCCGTCGCCACCGGAGCCGAGCAGTGTCCGGGCGCAGATCTCGGGTTCGGCGTGCCAGCCGACGAGCCCGTTGGTGTAGAGCATCAGGAACGAACCGGCCTGGAGAGTGTGCTCGCGTCCCTGGCAGGCGCCTGCCGGGGAGACCCCCAAGGGCACGTTGGCCGGCGCCTGCAGGGCGCCGGTGGTCCCGTCGGGCCGTCGTACCAGCGGAGCGGGGTGCCCGGCGAGGGCCACCTCGGCGGTGCCGTCCAGCGTGTCGACCGCGACGACGCAACAGGTCACCGTGAGATCCGTGCCGAGCAGGTCCAGGAGCCCGCGGGTCCGGTCGATCACCGTGGTGGGACGGTGGCCTTCCGCGGCGTAGGAGGTCATCGCGGTGCGTACCTGGCCCATGACGGCGGCGCTCTCCATGCCGTGGCCCTCGACGTCGCCGACGATCAGCACGGCCCGGTCACCCTCCAGTGTGATCACGTCGTACCAGTCGCCTCCCACCTTCGAGGTGGCTCCGGCGAGTCGGTACCGCGCGGTGGTGGTCAGCCGTGGCAGGTCCGGGAGCCGTGGCGGCAGCAGATGGCGCTGCAGGCACTCGGCGATCGCCCGCTGCTGCGCGGTCAGGTCGACGCGCTCCACCGCCGCTCCCAGCAGCCCTGCCATCATGCCGAGGAGGGCCCTCTCCTCGGGAGGAAAGCCGCGCGTCCCGGAGAACGCCAGACAGCAGACCGCGACGACCTGCCTGCTGCCGGCGACAGGCAGGTCGACGAACTGCGCGTCGCCGGTCAGCGGTAGACAGACCTGCGCACGGGGCTCGTCCTCGGCGAGGGGACCGGCGCCGGGCGACGACGCTCCCGAGACGTACAGCGGACGTCCCTTGAACGCCTCCGCCGCCGGTATCCGCCGCTCCACCCCCACACCGTGCAGGCTGCGCGTCAGGCTCGTCGACTCACCGCTGTGTCCGAGGACCCACAGGCGGCCCTCGCTCTCCGAGACCAGCACCAGGGCCGTGGCGCCCAGCGGGGACATGACCCAGCGCTGCGCCGCTTTGACGATGTCCTCCATGGTCGCGGCCCGGTTGAGCAGTTCCGACAGACGCCGCAGCGGGTACATCATGCTCATGCCCGCGGACCCGGGGGCGTTGGGCACTCCCCACCCCGGTGTGACCACGTCCGCATCGACGTCGGCCTCCGGCGGGGCCAGCAGCGGCGTCGGGCCCGCCGCCACGGTGATCCCGTCCTCGACGAGTCCCGTCAGAGCCTCGGCCAGCCGCGTGCCGATGTCCGCGAGCGCCGCGCACTCGCTGGGCGAGAAGCGGCCGCTGGTCTCCAGCCGCAGCACGGTGAGGGCGCCGAACCGCCGATCGCCGGAGACGACAGGACCCGAGCAGGCGGCGTACGGATAGGGCAGCGCCTGTTTCTGGTCGGGGGCGGCGGGGTCCGGGTCCATCAGGACGGCCGTTCTCCGCGACGCCAGGGCTCGTGCCGTGGCGGACCGCGCGTCCGGTGCCATCCGTCCGGGGAACGTGTAGAGCGAGGGCGCGCTTCCGCCGGCCAGCGCGAGGCGGAGGTCACCTCCGCGTTCGTCCAGCAGGTACACCGCGGAAGCCACGGCGTTCAGCCGTCGCCTGGCCTCGCGGGCGGCGTGGTGGAGGACTTCGAGAAGATCCGTGCCGCGCACGGGTGCGGGCCCGCCCCGCAGTTGCCGGGCCTGTCCTGGTCGGCTGCTCGTCATGAGACGGCTCCCTCCAGCGCAGTGCTGGGCGACGAGAGAAGGTCTGTCTCATTCGCGTAATAAGTCATTATTTGGCGCACGGGCGCGCGGCGCGAGCCCGTGCGGTCGAGCCGGCGACGGCCCCGCCCCGGCCGGCCTCGGGACCGTGGGGCAAGGACGCACATTTGGTTGACGTGGCAAGTATCTCGGATAGGGTGAGTGTCCCGTCAGGTGAGGATGTGTCCATGCCGCCCTCGGTTGTGCAGCGCTCACCGTCCCTCCTGCGGGACACCGTGAAGACACTGAGAGGACGATGACATGCCCCAACCGCAGGGCGAAGAGCTGCAGGCCATACTGCGTCGCCAGGAAGAGCTGAAGGAGCGATATCTGCTTCCTGCCGGCAAGCGTCCCAGGACCAGCGCGCGCGGAATCCATCACGCCGCGTTCATCTGCCGGGACGTGGAGGAGACGATCCTCTTCTACCAGGATGTCATGGGTTTCCCGCTGGTCGATCTCGTCGAGAACCGCGACTACCCCGGCTCCACGCACTTCTTCCTGGACATCGGCAACGAGAACCTGCTCGCCTTCTTCGACTTCCCGGGGCATCCGCACCCCGAGTTCGAGGAGTCCATCGGTGGCGGGCATCACTTGTCCCTGTCGGTCACCGACGAGGCATTCGCCGCGATCAAGAGCCGTCTTGAGGAACGCGGCATCCCGTTCATGGAGGTGGAGGGCGGACACGCGCCGAACCTGTTCGTTGCCGACCCCAACGGACTCAGGGTGGAGCTGTACGGCGAACCGCTGGGCCACGCGCTGGGCACCTACCTGCTGTGACGGCATGCGGCCCCTGGACCGCGGTCGTCGCGGTCCAGGGGCCACACGGGCAAGAACGCCTGCTACGCCGCTTCGCCGGACGGCGCCGAGGAAGCCGCCCGGGCCGCGGCCACCGCCCGGCCGGGTGCGGAGGCGGGGAACCGGTCGAGCATGGCGCGCAGTTCGCCGGCGCCGACATTGGCTCCGAAGGGTTCGGTCCCCGGTTGCAGCCGCGCCCCCTCGGCGAGCGGGCCGGCGAGGACGGGGTCGAAGCCGAGGGCGCTCACGAGATGCGCGACCCTGGCCCGGGCATCGGGGTCGTCCCCGGCGACGGCGATCGCCCTGCGGCCGGGGGCGCCGGCCGGCCGGGCCTCGTCCTCCAGGTCGTGGTAGCCCATGTGATTGAACGCCTTGACGACCCGGGACCGCGGCAGGAACGCCTGGACGATCTCGCTGGTGGAGACGCGGGGGTCGGTGAAGTCGTCGCGTACGCCGTCGACCTCCCACCAGTAGTTCATCGCATCGACGACCAGCTTGCCCTCCAGCGCCTCGACCGGCAGGTTCCGGTGCTTGCCCAGAGGAAGAGCCAGAATCACGACGTCCCCGCGGGCGGCGGCCTCGGACGCGGTGACGGGGACCGCGCCAGGGGTCAGGACCTCGATGGTGAGGGCGATGTTCTCGGCCGCGCCCGAGCCGGCGATCAGCACGCGAAAGCCTGCTGCCAGCGCCAGGCGCGCCAGTACGGTCCCCACCTTCCCGGCGCCCAGGATGCCGATCGTCGGGGTGTTCTCAATGCTCATGGCGTCTTTCTCCACGGTCAGCCGGCCAGCATGTCGCGGACCAAGGGCATCACCTTCGTGCCGTACAGCTCGACCGCCCGGAGCCGGGCGCTGATCGGCTGCGTGCCCGCGGTGTAGATGAGGTCGAACCTGCCGACGCCGAGTGCGCGGACGGCACCGGCGATCTTGCGGGCGACCGTCTGCGGTGAGCCGACGTACAGGGAGCCGCGCTCGATCTCCGCGTCGTACTCCTCCCGGCGGACCGGCGGCCAGCCGCGCAGCGCCCCGATGCGGTCCCGGATGACCCGGTAGCTCGGCCAGTGCAGCGCCCGGGCCTCCTCGTCGGTGTCGGCCAGGAAGCCGGGCGAGTGCATGCCCACCGGGTGCGCGGTGGTGCCGAACTGCTCCGCGGCGCGCCGGTAGAGGTCGATGTAGGCCGCGAAACGCTCGGGCGAGCCGCCGATGACGGCGAGCATCAGGGGAAGCCCGTAGTGGGCGGTGCGGATCACCGACTGGGGCGAGCCGCCGACCCCGACCCACGTGGTCAGGTGTCCGGACTCGGTCGGGGGAAAGACCTCGGCGCTCTCCAGTGGTGCCCGCACGGTGCCCTTCCACGTGACGGGCTGCTCCTCCAGCAGCCGCGCGAACAGCTGGATCTTCTCCTCGAACAACGTGTCGTAGTCGGCGAGGTCGTATCCGAACAGCGGGAACGACTCGGTGAAGGAGCCGCGGCCGAGGATCACCTCGGCCCGTCCGCCGGAGAGCGCGTCGACCGTGGCGAAGCGCTGGAACACCCGGACGGGGTCGTCGGAGCTCAGAACGGTCACGCCGGAGGAGAGCCGGATGCGTTCCGTGCGCGTGGCGATGCCGGCCAGCACGGTCTCCGGGGTCGAGATCGAGTACTCGGGGCGGTGGTGCTCCCCGAGCGCGACGACGTCGACGCCGATGCCGTCGGCGAGGACGGCCTCTTCGACCACCTGCCGAATCGCCCTGGCATGGGAGACGGGTGCCCCCGAGTCGTCCACGGGCACGTCGCCGAACGTGTCGAGGCCGAAGACCAGATCAGGCATGGGTGGGCTCCTTCGTGAGCAGTTCCCTCACCCGCGGGGCCACTTCGCGGCCCAGCAGCTCGATCGTGCGGGCGCGGGCCTGGCGCGGCAGGTGCATGATGTCGTACTTGAGGTCGAAGCGGCTGAGGTGCAGTTCACGGGCCGTCCTGGCGATCTTGCGGGCGACGGTGTCCGGGCTGCCGACGAAGAGCGCGCCCTGGTCGATCTCCGCCTCGTAGCGCTCGCGGGTCGGCGCGTAGAAGCCGCGTTCCTCGGCGACCTGGGCCACGACCGGCTGCCAGTACTCCCACCAGGTCTCGGTCGCCTCCTCGTCGGTGTCGGCGACGAGTCCCAGGGAGTGCTGGCCCACCGGTTGCGGGTCCTGCCCGGCCTGCCGCAGTGCCCGGTGGAAGAGGTCGACGTGCCCGGCGAAGCGCTGGGGGCGTCCGCCGATGATGGCCAGCATCAGGGGAAGGCCGTGGCGTGCTGCGCGGAGCACGGACTGGGGGCTCCCGCCCACACCGATCCAGGTGGGTATGCCGCCCGGCCGCATCCGAGGGCGCAGGTCCTGCTCGGTGAGCGGTGCCCGGAACGCGCCGGACCACGTCACCGTCTCCTCCCGCTGCAGGCGCAGGAAGAGGTCGAGCTTTTCCTCGAACAGCTGCTCGTACTGGGCGAGGTCGTACCCGAACAGCGGGAAGGACTCGGTGGCGGACGCACGGCCCAGCACCAGTTGGGCCCGGCCGTTCGACACGGCGTCCAGCGTCGAGAACTCTTGGTACAGCCGCACGGGGTCGTTGGTGCTCAGCACCGTCACCGAGGTGCCGAGCCGGATCCGCTCCGTGGCGGTGGCGATGGCGGCGAGCAGCGTCGGGGTGGCGCTGTCGACGTGTCCCGGCCGGTAGTGCTCGCCGATGCTGAACACGTCCAGGCCCGCGGCCTCGGCGAGGACGGCCTCCTCGACGAGCAGCCGGACGGTCTCGGCATCGGTCAGGGCGCGGCCGTTGTCCGTCGCGACCTCCCCGAACGAGTTGAGGCCGAGTTCGAAGGCGCTGGGCGTCATGGTCTCCTCCTCCGGTGGCCTCCTGGCGGCCGACCACCCAGATCAATATGATTGACGCGTCAATCATTGCGGCATAAGCTTGACGTGTCAATCAGGAGGTGTGTGTGAAGGGTCAGCGGCGCAGGGTGTATCCCACCGCCGAGGAGCTGCGCATCTGGCGGGACTTCACCGAGACCGCGCAGGCGCTGCGCGGCGAGCTCGCGGCGCGCCTGCAGAAGGAGTTCTCGCTGTCGCCCGGCGACTACGCGGTCATGCTCGCGCTGAGCGAAGCGGACGGCACCCGGTTGCGCTCCTCCGAACTGGCCGCGCTCGTCGGATGGGAGCGCAGCCGCCTGTCCCACCATCTGGGGCGCATGGAACGCCGTGGACTGATCCTTCGCGTCGAGTGCGCCACCGACAGCCGGGGAGCGGAGGTGGTGCTCACCGATCAGGGAGCGCGCGCCTTCCGGAGCGCCTCGCTCCCTCATCTGCAGGCCATTCGTGAGCTGTTCGTCGACCCGCTGGCTCCGGAGCAGCTCGCCGCCGTCGGCGCCATCGTGGCGAAGCTGCGTGCGGGCCTGGACGGGGCCGCATCGCCGGGCCCGGTCATCGACTGACCCGATCTCTGGGCCGATGGGCCGACGGTGCCTGGACCGATGGACCCATGGAGTTCGTGCGTTCGTCGCCCGCTGGGGCGGAATCGTGTCGCGGACCTCGGCGGGGCCTCATGCCGGCGGTGCCGCGCGGGCGCCGCGCTCCGGGAGCGGCTCGCGGACACCGGACCCGAAAGGGACCCGCAGAGGTGACCGGCGACCAAGAGGACGCACGGTGGAGCAGGTTGGCCGCGGCCACCGAAAAATCTGGCCCGGCGCCGCACCCGCTCGTGACCCGCCGCAGGGGGTATCAAGATCCCTCTGCGGCGGGTCGCTGGATCTGCCGTCAGGGCGAGCACGTGGTCATCGCCGTCCGGCGTGCCACGGGTCGCACCTGATCAGCGGGCCTGCGGCGCGGCTCAGGCGGCGCGCAGCGGAGCGAGCGCCTTCGACCACGCCACGACCTGGTCCAGGGTCGTGACGAGCGTCTCGCGCTGGATGTCGGCCGGCTTGAAGGTGGTGAAGTTCTCGAAGTCGGTGAACAGGGAGAGGGCCACCTGCGAGCGGACGTCGGCCATCTGCATCTCGCCCGCGATGCCGCGCAGGTGCTCCACCGCCCGGGCGCCGCCGACCGAGCCGTAGCTGACGAAGCCCACGGCCTTGTTGTTCCACTCGGCGTAGATGAAGTCGATGGCGTTCTTCAGCGCACCCGGCACGGAGCGGTTGTACTCGCCGGTGACGATGATGAAGCCGTCGAGGGACGCGATCTTCTCGGCCCAGGCCTGGGTGTGGGGCTGGGTGTAGTTGCCGAAGCTCGCGGGGTAGACCTCGTCGAGAACGGGCAGCTTGTAGTCCAGCAGATCGACGATCTCGAACTCCGCGTCGGTGCGCTGCGAGGCGACCTCGTGCACCCAGCGGGCGACGGCCTCCGCGTTGCGGCCGGGCCTGGTGCTGCCGACGATGATTCCGATCCTGGTCATGGTTGACCCTCTCCGTAGACAAGAGCAGCGCGTGCATGCGCCTGCTTCGACAAGAAGCTTGACGGGTGAAGTAAACGTCATGATGGTTGACGCGTCAAGCAAAGCAATGATGTTGCAGAGGGTGCGGTGTGGTGAACCTTCGGGGGGAGCCGTTTCCGTGCAGGAGATGTGAGCACGCAGGCGAACGCCGGAGCGTGTGTCGATCCCTTGGCGGGGCGACGCGCCGCGACTGTTCCGTGCGTGCCACGTGAGGCGGTGATCGGCACAAGGTCCGGCGACCCGCGAGTCCTTCCTGGGCGGAGATCCCGCCGTGGACGGTGGTCGCCAGACACTCGACGCCACTGTCCTCAAGAACCTCGCCTGCTGGTCGTGGGGGCCGGCAGCCGAGAAGGGGCCCGGCACACCATGCCGCGCCCCTGGCGTTCTCAGCGACGGTCCTCAGCGGGGCTCGCAGGTGTGTCACCGCTCAGCCCGTGCAACGCTCACCGGTGCCACGAGTGACGGGACAGTCCGCGATCGACCGCGTCGGCCATGGCGCTCTCGACCGCGGCGTTGGGATGCCCGGGGGCGGCCGCTCCCTCAGGGGCGAACGTCTCGATCCACCGCTCGCCGGCGGGCCGGCAGAGATCGTGTCCGAGGGTGGGCGCATAGGTGTTCACGTACCGCGCCCCGCCGCGCCGAGCCCGGCGGGCGAGCATCACGTTCAGCTCCTTCTCCATGTCCCGCAGGTAGGAGAAGTCCCCGGCCGCCAGCGGCACCTTGGCGCTCGTTCGTTCGGCGCTTCCGGCGCGACAGTCGCGCCTGTGGCGCTCGTGCCGAGCGGCGTCGGGCGCCGGGGCCCGGGATGACGTACGGCCTCGCACGCGCACACCCACTCCGGCGTGTGCCGTGAGTGGGTGTGCGGTCGAGGCGTTCACCCCTCACACGTATGAGAGGCCCGAGGAAGTGGCGGGTTTTGCATGACGACTTGATCGCCGATCTTCGGTACTGTGACGAGAACGCCAGCGTCACCACCTTGACAGGTGACGGGGTGCGGTGGAGCCTTGTGGCCTACGGAGCCGGGCAAAGCGGCTCGCTACGACGTAAGGGAGGCCACCGTGGAGAACCAGTCTGCGACGGACGCGGCGGCGGCACGGCACGCGCGGTTCGGCAAGCTTCCGGATCGTATCCACTTCCATGACATGGTCGAGGAGAAGAGGGCCACGCCGAGCGGCGCGGAGATCATCTCCTACAACCCCGAGGGCTCCTGGAACCACTTCTCGTGCCTCGCGATGGACCTGGGGCTGTGACAGCTCCGGTATCGGCAGCCGGCCTGTGCTGACCACTGCGACCGGATCGATCCCGGCGGGCCAACCGTTCGGTCGGCGTGGGGCCATGCGATCGTACCGGTAAAGTTGACCCGTCAATCAGATACGGTCGGCAGGGGTGAGAATCGGCACAGCAATCCCTCTGGCGACCGCCGAACACTCGGATGGGGCACCACACCATGGGAATGACCGCTACGGACCTCGCCTCCGGGCTCTTCAGGGTGCTTGAGACGGGGGATCCCGCCCTGGCCGCTCAGGTGGTGCACGGGGAATTCCACAACCGGGAGGCGGCCGTGGCGCCTCCGGCATGCCGCATCGCCGGTCCCGGCGGCGTGCTGGCCTCCAGTGCCTGGATGCGGTCCGCGTTCGAGGACCTGCGGCTGCCCTTCCTGGAGACCATCCACCACGACGACCAGGTGTGGGTCCGGCTGCGCATGCAGGGTCGTCACACCGGCGCGTTCGTCCTGTTCAAGGACGGCGCCGCGGACCAGGTGGTGCCGCCCACGGGGCGGGAGATCGACTTCGAGCAGATACATGTGCTCGACCTGCTGGACGGCAAGGTGTTCCGGCACGAGGCGGTCCGCGACGACATCGCGATGCTCGGGCAGCTGGGGGTCTTTCCGCCCACGCCCGCAGCGGGAATGCGCATGCTCGCCTGGAAGGTCGGCGGGCGGGCGTCCCGGGCTGCCGCGGAGGTGACGGCGAAGGCGGCTCAGGCCGCCGCCACGGCGCCGCACGCACCGACTGCGTGAAACCGCGGCCAGCCCGCAGGTGACCGCCCGCCTCGTGTGCGCGGCGGTCACCTGGGCACGGAGGGGTGCACATATCCGATATATTTGACCAAACAACTAAAAGCAGGGTATGTTGACGCCGATGCTGCCTTTTCGGCATGACGGGCAGCAGGTCGTCACGTACCCCGCAGGTCGGCCACGGGCCGGACCAGAGGCATGCCGCGACGTCGAGTCAGGAAGCCCCCGCCGTGCGCACCATCTTCTTCAGCAATCCACTTCACCGACGTCTCCTGCCCCTGCTGCCGCTGGCGCGAGCGCTGCGCCTGCAGGGTCACGAGGTCGCCTTCGCGACCGCCGCCGAGGCGGCCCCCTGGCTGGAGCCGGGCGGCTTTGAAGCGATGCTCTTCGGCCCGGGCACACACGAGCTGACCGCTGAGGTCGCCTGCCGTGCGGGCGTCGACATCCTGTTCAGTTCGGACACGGACCTCACGGCGGAGCTGTTCGCCGGCACACGGGTCGACCTCATGGCCGACGAGGCCCTGGACCGGGCCGCTCGCTGGGCTCCCGATCTGATCATCTCGGAACACCGCGACCTCGTCGGCCCGTTGGTCGCCCGCGCTCTCGACGTGCCGTGCGCGGTGGCGGTCACCGGCCCCGCGCCGCAACCGGAAGAGCTCCACGCCCTTTCGGCGACGGTGCGCTCCCGCTACCTCGACCGCGGTCTTCAGCCACCCTCCCGGGTGCCCTCAGGGCGTTGGCTGCTGGATCTGTGCCCGCCGAGTCTGCAGCGCGAGGGATGGCAGCCTTCGCCCGACCGCATCGCGCTCAGAGGGGATGCCGCCCCGGATCCGGCCGAGGCCCCATCGACAGGCAGCCCCGCCGATCCCGGCCGGCCACGGGTGCTGGTCGCCTTCGGCGCGGAAGCCGGGACCTCGGTGGAACTCGGCCCGGTGATCGCAGCGTTGCGCTCTCGGGAGGTCGATCTGGTGGTCGCCCCGCAGGACAGGGACGTCGAGGACCTCGAAGGCGATCCGGGCCGCATACGGCTGCGCGCCGGCTCCCCGGCCGCCCAGGACTGGGAAGCCGTCCGCGCGGTCGTACACGACGGCGACCCGGAGATCACTCTCGCAGCTGCGGCTCGCGGCATCCCCGCCGTCGTCGTCCCGGAATCGCCGGAGCAGCAGGAGCAGGCCGAGCGTCTCGTCGCAGCCGGGGCGGGGATCGCGCTTCCGGCCGGGCACCTGCACCCCACTGCGGTCACCGCGGGGATCGACCTGCTGTTGTCCGACCGGGGTTTCACCGACGCGGCGTCCCGCATCCGCGAGGAAATCGCAGACATGCCGACGGCGGCACAGGTGGCCGAGTGGCTGGTGACATCGGTGGCCGCGGAGCGAAAGGGGTAGTCACCGCCGGAACGTGCCGGCAGCACAGGGGCGCGGGCGACGCGCACGCAACAGAGCCCCGCAGGTATGGACGCAACACCCGCGAGGCTCGCACGACGTGCCGGCTAGTAGTCGGGCGCTATGCGCTCCAGCACCTCGGCGGCCGCGGCGATGTCACAGCCCTCCAGGCGGGAGAAGACGTGGCGGCGCACACTGGCGAGGTTGGTGGGCCATGCCTGCTTCAGCTGCGTCCATCCGGCGCTGGTGAGCACGGCGAGCCAGGCCCTTCCGTCGTCCGGCGCCTTCTGCCGGATCACCAACGACTGTGACTCCAGCCGGTTCACCACTCGGGTCATGCCGCTCAGCGACAGACCGCACATTTTGGCCAGCTCGCTCATCCGCATCTGGTTGTGCGGCGCCTCGGAGAGGTGTACCAGGACCAGGTACTCGGTGCTGGTGATCGGATGCTCTTCGAGCATGTCCGCGTCGACGACTCGCGGCAGGAACGTCATCACCTTGCCGAGGGCCCGAAGGAAGGCCTCCTCATCGCGGTTGAGGGGTTTGATCGTCGTCGCGTCTGCCATGGGCACAGTGTAAACGTTCAGTATGGTCAATGAGGACGGCCGATCCTTTTTCACCTGTCGGGCCGGGGTGTGGAAAAGAGACGTGAGTCCACTCCGGCAAAGGAAAAGGGCGCGCCATAGGGTTCACGCTCTTGGTAAGCGACCAGTCGGCTTGTCCTTGCGCGGCAAAGTAAACACGGTATGTGCCTCGCCGGTGGACGGCGGGGCACATACCGCGTGCAGGTGCGGGTCGGACCCGTCCGGTCAGCCGGCGTCCGCCACCGCGCTGGAGGCGGCACGCTCCTCCGGCGTGCGGACGGTGTACAGCACCGAGCGCTTCTGCCGGTGCCTGCGGACGCGCCCCTTGGCGACCAGTGACTCGAGGGTGTTGCGCACGACCTGCGGGGTGGGCGACCGGTCCGGGTGCTTCTCCAGAAGTTCGTCCCTCAGCTCCTTGGCCAGTCGCGGCTCGTCGTGGGCGGCGAGCAGGTCCATCAGAACGTCTCCGAGCAGGGGCTGACGCGACTTCCCCTTCGCGTCGGACCTTGCCGCGCCCGCAACGGCGCGCCGGGCTGCGGCTCCGGACCGCCGCCGCGACGCGCCACGGGACGGTGCGGGCACGATGCCCGGCACACCCTTCTCCTCCTGACCGACCGACGGTTCGCCCTGTGCCTGCTCCGGCAGTCGTGACGCATCCGACAAGCCTTCGTACCGCTCGGCGAGAGTCAGGATGTCCACCAGCAGGGCTTCTTCCTGCTTCAACACCGTGAGCTTCTCGGCCAGTTCCCGCTGTCGTCGGCGATTTTCCTCAAGATCCGACGCGGCCTGCGCGACATACCGCGATCGGAGCGTGGCGGCTGATTGGCTGGTCACAACCGTTCACTCCCTCTCATCAATGACGCTGCGCATGCTACCCAGGCCCGTGCGGAACCGCGCGGCCCGTGTTGACACGAAGGTTTGGGGAGGGAGAGAGGTGAACATCGCGGAGTACGTGTGCGCCGAGGCGCACGCCGCGCCACGCGGGACGGGGTGCGGGGACCGGAACCTGGCGCGGTGACGGGCACAGGCCGTCGGCCGTCCCGAAGGCTACTTCGCCGTGCGTGCCCGGGCCAGCGCGACCGCATCCCTGGGCGATCCCCGGTGGACGGGACCGTGGCCGGGCGCGATGACGTCCGCATCCACGCATGCGAGCGCCTCCAGCGCGTCCAGGGCGCGGGTGCGGTCGATGTGGAACATGTCGTGCAGCAGCTGGGGACCCGGACGGCGGGACGTCGGGTGGGCCGTCACCAGGGCGTCGCCCGTGATCAGGATGCCCCGCTCCGGCAGGTGGTAGGCGCTGTGTCCCTCGGTGTGTCCGGGGGTGTGCAGGGGAACGGGCGCGCCCGGCAGGTCGAGCGGATCCGTCGCGGGAAAGGCCTGCGGGGCGGTCACGGGCACGTCGGCCGTGCCCCCGGCGCGCAGGGCGTGCACGGCCCACGGGAGCACTCCCGGCCGCCACGCCCGGGCGAGGACCTGCCCCACGGACACCTGGTTGAGATAGGCCCGGCGGGCGTGCGGGACCTCCTCGTGATGCATGAGCACCGGCACGTCGTGCGCAACGCGCAGACGCTCGGCCGACCCGATGTGGTCGTTGTGGGCGTGGGTGACGAGGAGGGCGGTCACCGAACGCGGAGTCAGTCCGACGGCGTGCAGGGACGCGAGCAATGCGTCGTGGTCACCGGGATAACCGGTGTCGACGAGAGTGCAGCTGTCACCGTCCTTGATGATCACCCAGTTGGTGTCGCTGCCAGAGACCTGGTACACGTCGTCGCCGATGTGGACGACGTCGTCCTCTCGAAGGACCTTCGGCATTCTCTTCCGACTCCCAGTACGTGGTGCCCGAGCGGGGGCCGGCCGCGCCCGATGACCGCGGAGGAACGGCGGTAACGTCGCTCACGGGCCGAGTGTGTTCCCCTCACAACAGACACACGAATCGGCGACCCTTCCGGGTTCACCCCGGTTGACCCGTGTGCTGTCGTCCTTTGCACGGACGGTCCTCCGCCGCCCACACCGAGCGGTATGCTCCTTGCCCTCCGACGGTCTTGATCCAGAGGCCGGCGGACCACTGCCGGTGTTGCCACGCGGATCACGACCCACACATGTTTCCGCACACCCGGCCGGCACGCATCCGTGCTCGACCGCCCGACGGCGCCCGTGCATGTCTTCCACCGAACTCGCCACCGCCCGCCCCAGCGGCGCGCGGATCGCGACCGCACAACGTATTGGGGAGAGATCTGGTGTTCAGCATCACCGTCCGCGACCACATGATGATCGCGCACAGCTTCCAGGGCGAGGTCTTCGGGCCCGCCCAACGGCTGCACGGAGCGACGTTCGTCGTGGACGCCACGTTTCGCCGGAAGGAACTGGACGACGACAACATCGTCGTGGACATCGGCCTGGCCTGCACGGAGCTCCGGTCCGTGATCGACGATCTCAACTACCGCAACCTCGACGACCAGGAGGAGTTCAAGGGAGTCAACACGTCCACGGAGTTTCTGGCCGCGCTGATCGCCGACCGTCTCGTCGAGCGCATTCACCGGGGTGCCCTGGGCAGGAACGCACTCGGCATCTCCCAGGTCGCGGTGACCCTGCACGAGTCGCACATCGCCTGGGCCAGCTTCGAGCGCTCCGTGTGACGGGTGCCGTCAGGCCGTCACCGGCGCCACGTCGACGTCACAAGCGCGGCAGTTTTCGGACACCCCTGTCTCTCTAGAGTGCGCGGGCCGAGGTTGCACCTGCCTCGGCTCGCCAGGACAGAGAACCAGGACGGCTCAGAGGACGATGGCTACGCCCCCTACGAACACCACCCGTTCGGAACTGCTCGGGGTCATCATGAGAGAGCACCGGGACGGGTTGGTCTCGTACGCCGAGAAGATGCTGGGCGATCGCGGCGTCGCCGAGGACATCGTGCAGGAGACGGTCATCCGGGCATGGCGGAACATGGACCGCCTGCTCGGGATGGAGGGGTCGGTGAAGGGCTGGCTCTTCACCGTCACCCGTCGTCTGGTGGTGGACTGGGTACGCAAGCCCCACACCCGCAAGGAGGTTGTGGGAGTCACCTACAACGACCCGTCGTCGGGAACCGGTCACATCGAGGCGGTGCATCACGCCATGGTGACCAGGCCACCGCTGCTCACGCTGTCCCCGGAACACCGAGCGGTCCTGGTGCACCTCTATCTGTGCGACCGCTCGATCAAGGAGACGGCCGACATCCTCGGGATACCGGCGGGGACGGTGAAGTCGCGGCAGTACAACGCCCTGCGCAAGCTGCGTACCGCGTTCCACGCGGAGGCGGCGGCGGAAGAGGCCGCCTGAGACGGGTCGTGCGGGCGTGCCGGGCAGCGGGTTCCGTGACACGGACGTCACGGAACCGCCTACCGCGGTTCGGTCGTACGACACAGCGGACGTCGCCGGCCGCAGCCCGCACCCGCCGCTCGGCCGCGGGAACCTCTCCGGCGTCGGGCCCGGTGGCCCGCGAAACGTATCGCCGCGCGGGCAGTGCCACACGTCCCGGCCCGGGGCCGGCAGGGAGTTGCACTCAGCGGTGATCCGTGCGGCGGCCTCGGTGCGTCCGCTGGACCCCCGCGGGCGCACCCCGGGGCCGCGGCGGCAGGATCACCTCTCTGCGGTGCGGTGCGAGCAACGCGGCAGCGGCCTCGGCGCTGTGCAGGTAGTGATCGAACATCCTGGCGCGCGCCTGAACCCGCACACCGGTCGCATCCAGTTCGGAGCTCAGCTCGGCCGCGTAGGAGCGCAGCAGGGCGTGACAGGTGAACCGCCCCGGGGCCCGTTCGACGAGCAGATGGTGATCGGCCAGCTCGGCCATGTGCTGCAGGGCTGTGCGCAGCCCCGTCCCGGCCAGGCCGGCGGCCCCCTCGCGCGTGATGTCGCCCGAGGGGTGAAGACTGAGCAGGCGGAACAGCCTCGCCGCGCCTGGGCTCAGCGCCTCATAGGTGCGCCGGAGCGCGCTGCGGACGTCCGTGCGGGCGTCCTGGGTCGACAGCGCGACGAGACCGTGCCGCAGCTCGGCCGCGAGCGAGGCGAGCGGGAATCGCGGATGCGACGAGGCTCGCGCTCCGGTCACGGCGAGTGCCAGCGGCAGCCCTCCGCACAGCTCGACAATCTCCTCGGCGGCGGCGCGTTCGGCCCGGACCCGCTCCGTGCCGAGCCGGTGTTCGAGGAGCTGAAGGCCCTCCTGACCGGTCATCGGGTGCAGCGTGAGGATCCGGGCGTCGTGGGTGACGGTCAGGCCGTCCAGCCGGCGCCGGCTCGTGACGACGGCGAGGCAGCCCGGCCCGGCGGGCAGCAGCGGGCGTACCTGTGCGCAGTCCTCGGCGTCGTCGAGGACGAGAAGCAGCCGCCGCCCGGCCAGCGCACCGCGGTAGGCGGCGTGGAGCGCAGTGGCATCCGCCGTCCCGGTGCGGGCGACGTCCAGTGCGTCGAGGACGGCTCTCATGGCCTCGGCCGGGTCGAGGGGCGGCCGCGAGGAATGGTGTCCACGAAGGTCCACGTAGATCTGTCCATCGGGGAAGCGGTCGGCGTTCTGGTGGGCCCAGTGCACGGCCAGGGTGGTCTTGCCGGCCCCCGCCATGCCGCACAGGGCCACGATCCTCGCGGGGGAGTGGGGTTCGGCCGTCGGCGGTCGCAGCTCGCCGTACTGGTTCAGCGCCTCCGTGCGGTCGACGAACGACGCCGAGTCGGCGGGCAGATGAGCAGGCTGAGCCGGTCTGCCGCCCGTGGCCCCGGGCAGTGCCGCTCTGCCCGCGGCCCGGGAGAGCGAGTGCCGCAGCAGGCGCCGGCGGGCCGCGCGCAGGCCCGGGCCGGGTTCGACGCCGAGTTCGTCGGCCAGGGCGCGGCGGACGGTCTCGTACTGCTGCAGGGCCTCCGCCTGCCGTCCGTCGGCGCCGAGAGCGGCGATGATCCGCGCGTGCAGGGCCTCGTCGAAGGGATGGTGGTCGACGGCCATGCGCAGGGCCGCCAGCACCGCTTCCGTCAGGGCCGGCGCGGAGGCGAGAACGACGTCGGTCGCCTCCTTGGCCGTCGCCACGAACTCGTGTCCCATCGAGGTGAACACCGGGTGCCCGGCCACCGGGGTGCCGTCGGCGACGACCGGACTGCGCCACAGGCGGAGGGCCTCGACGAAGTCCTGCGCGGCTCGCGCGGGATCTCCCTGTCTGACCGCGCGTTGCGCCTGGGCGCGGAGGTCGCGGAAACGCAGGAGGTCGGACGTCGAGGTGTCGACGAGGAGGCGGTATCCGTCCGCGGAGCGGGCCAGGTGTTCCGCGTCGGTCCGGCTGCGCAGCCCCGGTTCGAGCACGCGCCGCAGGGCGCCGATGTGCCGGTGTACGACGTTGACGGCGCTGGCCGGCGGTTCGTCGTCCCAGAGGACGTCAACGGCCTGGCTCACCGGGACGGGGCCCGGCGCGCGAAGGAGCAGCAGGGCGAGCAGGGCCAGCCGCTTCGGAGGGCCCGGGTCGAGCTCGGTGTCCCCTCGCAGCGCGCGCACGGCGCCGAGGATGGAGTACTGCACTGTCGCGTCCATGGTGTCGTTGCCGTACCTCACGTATCACTGCGCTGTCTTCGGAGCCGAGGTGAGGTGACAACGTTGTCAACAGACTCGGACGGTCTGACGGGTGCCCGCACACCGGAGCCCGAAGGTTTCCAGTCTGCGCGGCCCGCTGACAGCAATCCCGCTTGCCGTGTCAAGTAAATTGGCGAGTTGGTTTACGTGTCAAGCTGACAGGTCATGTGGCACACCGCCAGGAGCACGGACCCCGGGCGGGCCGCGTCACGGACGCCGGGACGCCCAGGAGCCATACGGCGCGACGCGCAGAGCGACATCAGCCCTGCTTCGCGAAAGACGCCCGTCAGTGTCCGGCGCTCTGGCCGCCGTCGACGTGGAGGATCTCACCCGTGACGAAGGGCGCGTTCTCCAGGTAGACGACCGCGTCGACGACGTCGCTCACCTCGCCCATACGGCCGACCGGGTGCAGGCGGGCGAGGGACTCCTGGTGCTCCTCGCCATGCATCGGCGTCCTGATGATGCCCAGCGCGACGGCGTTGCTGCGGATGCCGCGGGTGGCGTACTCGATGGCCAGGCTCTTGGTCGCGGACTGCAGCCCGCCCTTCGTCAGCGACGCCAGCACGGAGGGCACCGCGGAGCTGGCATGGTCCACCAGGCTGGTGGTGATCTGGACCACATGGCCGGCGCCCAGCGCGAGCATGCGCTCGACAGCGAGCTGGGTGATGCGGAAGAACCCGGTCAGGTTCACGCCCGTCACGGCGTCGTAGTCCGCCTGGGTGTACTCGTGGAAGGGCTTGGACACGAAGAGGCCGGCGTTGTTGACCAGGGTGTCGATGCGTCCGAAGCGCTCGACGGCGGCGCTCGCCACGCGCTCGGCGGTGGCGGGGTCGGCGATGTCGCCCCGGACGGCGAGGACATCGGGGTCCTGCGAGGGTGCGATGCCTCGGGAGGTGGCGACGACGGCATAGCCCAGCTTGCGGTAGGCGTCGACCAGGCCGGCGCCGATGCCCTGGGACGCGCCGGTGATGACGGCGACCTTCTTTTCGGGTGAGCTCATCGTGATTCTCCGGGACAGAGGCTCCCTGTGACGTTCTTGCCCTGCGAGCGGCCGAGTGCCTGGCCTCATGGGTATGAGCGACGGCGGTTTCCGTCAGTCTCAACCTAGAGCGAATCGCCCCGGGGAGCCTCTCGGCGGGTGGGGGTGCTCAGCCTGCGGCGGGGAGGCGGCGGTTGCGGTGCGGGGCGGTGGAGGGACATCCCCGGGCGGTGCCGCCCCCCTGGCTCACACGTATCGACTCGCCGTTGAGGCACATGTGCTGAGGCGTGCGACTTCTCACATGGTGCCGGGGATACGGGGCATGAGCGACGACGGCGGGCGGGCGTGGGCTCCTCAGGACGCCGTGTGCGGCGTCCGCGTTTGACACCGGCCGACCGTCCACCTAATTTAGGCGACCGGTCGTCTAGTCCGGCGGCCGGACACCCCCTTGGAACGGAGCACCCCGTGAGCACTCCCGTAAAGCTTGCGATCATTCACTACTCGTCCACCGGTACGATCACGGAGATCGCCAAGGAGCTCCATGACGCGGGCGTGAAGGCCGGTGCCGAGGTGCGCCTGCTGAAGGTCGCCGAGCTCGCCCCTCGGGCGGCGATCGAGTCCAACCCCGCCTGGGCCGCCCACCACGCGGCCATCGCCGACATTCCGGAGGCCACTGCGCAGGACGTCGAGTGGGCCGATGCGGTGCTGTTCGGCACGCCGACCCGGTTCGGCAACGTCTCCGCGCAGCTGAAGCAGTTCATCGACACCCTGGGCGGCCTGTGGGCCGCGGGCAAGCTGGCGGACAAGGTCTACAGCGGGTTCGTGTCGACCGCGACGGCGCACGCCGGGCAGGAGGCGACCCTGCTGTCCCTGTACACCTCCATCCACCACTTCGGTGGCATCTCGGTCACGCCCGGTTTCACCGACCCGCAGAAGTTCGTCGACGGCAACCCGTACGGCACCTCGCACGTCGACGGCCAGGGCAGCAACCCGGTGGACGAGACCACGCGTGCCGCCGCCCGCATCCAGGCCGAGCGAGTCGTCAGGATCGCGCAGCTGCTGAAGTCCGCTGCCTGACCGGAGGAGGACAAGGTCGTGAAGGAATTCCTGGTCGAGCTGACCACCACCGTGCCCGAGGGCACCGAGCAGGCGGAGGTGGACCGGATCCGGGCCGCCGAGGCGGTGCGGGCCGGCGAACTCGCCGCTCAAGGGCGTCTGGTACGCCTGTGGCGTCCGGTCGGCGAGCTGCGCAGCATCGGCGTGTGGTGTGCCGACGACGAGACGGAGCTGCGCGAGGAGGTCCTGGGCAGCCTGCCGCTGTGGCCCTGGATGACCGCGGTCGTCACGCCCCTGCAGCGGCACCCCAACGACCCGGGCCGCGCGAGCTGAGTCGCCGGCGCGATTCCGAGAGGAGAAACCGTTGATGGACAGTGCGGACGCACGGCGATCCGTCCTGCTCGAGGTCATGGACCGCTGGAAGGCCGCGGTCGATGCACATGAACCGCAGCAGGTGGCCGCGTGCTTCACCGAGGACGCGATCTTCCAGGGGCTGCGCCCCTACAGCGTCGGACGGACCGGGGTCGCGCAGTACTACGACTCCCAGCCGCTCGGGCTGGCGGCGGACTACGAGGTGCTCGAGATCCGGTCGTTCGCCGAGGACGTCCTGCTCGGACACCTGAGCGTGGACTTCTCCTTCACCGACCGGCCGACCATTCCGGTCACGCTCACGGTCGTGCTCCGGCGAGTCGACGGCGAGTGGTCCATCGCTCACTACCAAGTCGCCCGGCGCGACTGATGCGTACGGCTGTCAGGGCAACGGCCTGACGGCACCTGATCGACCGGTGGCCTGCTGCGAGGAAGCGCGGCAGGCCACCGGTGTGTGCGGCGCATGCGCCAAGGCGCGCACGGCCCGAACGTGCCTGCGGCGGCGGATGCGGTGGAGTCCTCCGGCTGCTCGGGTGCCCGAAGCCTCGGCGGTCCCCCTCTTCCGGGTGGTGCCGCCGATCAGTGAGTGGCTGCCGAGGGGGCGCTCTTCTTGCGGGCGCGATA
Organism: Streptomyces sp. AF1A; assembly: GCF_047340315.1. NCBI lineage: Bacteria > Bacillati > Actinomycetota > Actinomycetes > Kitasatosporales > Streptomycetaceae > Streptomyces > Streptomyces sp. AF1A. The sequence continues at coordinate 44,532 of NZ_JBLEBI010000011.1, read as the reverse complement.
GGCGGCCGCCTTGAACTTGTTGCCGCAGGCCTCCATGTCGCACCAGTGGCGACGCTTGCCTCGGGAGCGGTCGATGTAGATGCGTGTGCACTCCGGGTTGTCGCACTCCTTCAGCAGGGGCACGTCCGGACCGCTGAGCAGCTCGACGGCGTGCCGGGCGACGGTGGACAGGGCCTGTTCGGGGGTCGCCTCGGTCCTGCGTCCGGCCGGCGTGAGCTGCGGTGTCGCGGGCGGTTTGCGCGCCGCCTCGTTCAGCACGCTCAGCGCCTTCTTGCCGTACTCGTCGCCGAGGCGGCGGGCGGTGATCAGTTCGTAGATCGCCTCCCGCAGCGCCTTGGCCCGCTCGACGTCGGCCTCGCCGGCGGGTGTCGTGCTGTCGACCAGCCCGGACTCCAGGAACCACGCGTCGAGCCGGTCGGGGGTCGCGAACATCTCGAAGCGCACCGTCCGCCGGGCGCGCAGAGTCGCGGCGAAGTCGAGGGCCGGGTTGCCGCAGACGAAGGCATGCTCGTGATTCACGTCACCATTCTGACAGGTGACTCCGGTGTAGGGCAAGCGTTTCGCCGCCCCCGCGTCGTTGACAGCTTACGCGGGGCCGTGCCAGCATCGTCACCACTTAGACTGGTGACGAGGTCGACGCCCCGGCCACTGACTCTCGGCTCCTGTCCGCCGTTCCGCATGACTCGGCGCCGGTGCGTCACGTACCGGCGCGGAGGCCGGGATGCCGCAGTGGACGATGCGCCCTCCGGATGGCGACGGTCACCACCTTCGGCTGCCCGCGCGGCCCGTCACCGACGACGTGTGCCGCCGGCGCGGTCACCACCGTTGAAAAGGACGGAACATGGCAGAACAGCCGAGGCGGAACGCCGACGGCGCACCTGTGGCACGGCGCGCGCTGCTGGGCATGCTCGCCGCGGGCGGCGCGGGTCTCGCCGCCGCTCCCTACCTGCAGCGCGGCTGGGAAGGCGTCCTGGGTGCCGCCTCCCAGGTGGACTCGACGGGGCTGACCGGGCTGTTGCCCAACCCGGGCGGCTTCCGCTACTACAGCGTCGTCGGTTCGGTGCCGCGCAAGGACGACGCCACCTACGCGCTGGTCATCGACGGCCTGGTCGACCGGCCGAGGACCTACACGCTGCCCGAGCTGCGTGCACTGCCCCAGACGCGGATCGTCCACGACGTGCTGTGCACCGACGGGTGGCGCGTGGACAACACGCCCTTCCAAGGCGTGAAACTCGCGGACCTCCTCGATGCCGCCGGAGTGCGCTCCGAGGGGGCCGCCATCCGGTTCACCTGCTTCGACGGCGCCTACAGCGAGAGCCTGACCCTCGAGCAGGCGCGCCGCTCGGACGTCCTGGTGGCGCTCACCATGCAGGACAAGCCCATCACCCACGAGCACGGGGGACCGGTGCGCCTGTTCGTGGCCCCCATGTACTTCTACAAGTCGGCCAAGTGGCTGTCCGGCATCACGGTGACCGACAAGGTCATACCCGGTTACTGGGAGGAGCGCGGTTATGCGGTCGACGGCTGGCTCGACGACGCCGACCGGGGCGCCGGTCCTGCCTGAGCGGCCCGGCCAGGTCCGCCGGTTCGGCCCGGTGCAACGGATGGTCCACAGGGCGACCGGGTGGCTCATGCTGCTGTGCCTGGTCACGGCGGCATGCCTGTACCTCGGACCGCTGGCCGAGCTGGTCGGCCGCCGCCACCTCATGGCCACCGTCCACGAGTGGTCGGGCATCTGTCTGCCCGTCCCGTCCCTGCTGGGGCTGGCCTCCCCGGACTTCCGCGCGGACCTGCGGCGGCTGAACCGCTTCGCGGTCTACGACCGGCAGTGGCTGAGGGCCGTCCGCAGGCGGCGGACATGGCCGGAAGCGCGCCCCGCCGGCAAGTTCAACGCGGGGCAGAAGATCTATGCGGGGTGGATCGCGGGCGCGGTGCTGGTGATGATGTTCACCGGCCTGCTCATGTGGTTCATGGGGCTGCTGCCCTTCATCTCCCGTACCAGCGCCATCTTCGTGCACGACTGCCTCGCCTGGGCGATCGCCGTCGTTCTGATCGGTCACATGCGCAAGGCCTACCAGGACCCCGAGGCCAGGCTCGGGATGCGCACGGGCTACGTGAGCAGGTCCTGGGCCGAGCGGCACCATTCCCGGTGGCTGCCGGACGACCGGAGAGCGGCTGTGCCCGACGAGCCGGACGTCGTCTGACACGGCGACGTGCGATTGGCGAAATATTTGCACACGCGGGTAGAAGGCCTACGAAATTTATGCGGTTACACTTGGCTGTGGGTGCGGGGTCCCGGTGTGGAAGGCACCGGGATCACCTCGGACCCGTCGCGGTACACAGCCTCTCGCAAGGAGTCGTGAGTTGACTTCCCTCTTCACCCCCTACAAGCTCCGGTCGCTGACCATTCCCCACCGCATCTGGATGGCGGCGATGTGCCAGTACAGTGCGGCTCCGGACGGTGACGCGGTCGGCGCGGCGACGGACTGGCACTTCGCGCACCTCGCCGCGCGGGCCACGGGAGGCACCGGCCTGATCATCACCGAGGCCACGGCCGTCGGCCCCGAGGGCCGGATCAGCCCGTACGACCTGGGCATCTGGAACGACACGCAGGTCGCCGCCTTCCGGCGGATCACCGCCTTCCTCAAGGCGCAGGGCACGGTGCCCGGCATCCAGCTGGCGCACGCGGGACGCAAGGCGTCGACGGAGCGGACCTGGGTCGACCGCGGACGTCCGATCGCCCCGGACGAGCCCTACGGCTGGACGCCGCTCGCCCCCAGCCCGCTGCCCTTCGGCGAGTCGTCGACGACTCCGCGGGAGCTGACCCGGGAGGGGATCGAGGAGATCGTCCGTCAGTTCGCCGCCGCGGCCGAGCGCGCTCTCGCGGCGGGCTTCGAGGTCGCCGAGATCCATGGCGCGCACGGCTATCTGATCCACCAGTTCCTCTCCCCGTACACCAACCGCCGGGACGACGAGTACGGCGGCTCGTTCGAGGGCCGGACCCGGTTCGCCCTGGACGTCGTCGACGCCGTGCGCGCCGTGTGGCCCGAGGAACTGCCCGTGTTCTTCCGGATCTCCGCCACCGACTGGCTCGCGGAGAACCCGGCGGACGGCCGCGAGGGCTGGACCACCGACGACACCGTCCGCTTGGCCAAGGAGCTTCAGGCTCGGGGGGTGGACCTCATGGACATCTCCACCGGAGGCAACGTCCCCGACGCGAAGATCGAGGTCGGCCCCGGCTACCAGGTTCCCTTCGCCGAGCGGGTCCGCAGCGAGACGGGCATGCCGGTGGCGGCCGTCGGCATGATCACCGAACCGGCCCAGGCTCAGGAGATCATCGCGTCCGGCAGGGCCGACGCGGTCCTGCTGGGCCGTGAACTGCTGCGCAACCCGTACTGGGCGCGCCACGCCGCCGGCGAACTGGGCGGCGAGGTGGCCGTCCCGGTGCAGTACCACCGGTCCTGATGGCGACGCGTCGGATGTGACGATCGGCCGCCGGTCACGTTCCGGTGGTTCTCGCCCGCCTTTCCCGTGATGTCCACGGTGCTCTCCGGTCCGTGACCGGATCCAGGGCCAGGAAACAGGCGTCGAGAAGGACGTCGGCGACTCCGGAGCGGCACACCGGCGGCGACGCGGAGGTGCCGGGGACCGCCTGGACGATCACGCCCGGAGCGGTGTACGTCGACGTGGCGTCGGAGACGACACCGAGGAAGACGCTCTCGAACGCCGCGTACCCGAGATTCAGGGCCGGGGAGGGGTGCGCCGGAACGTCTGGTGATCGCCCGCGGCGCCGGTGGCTGCGGCACCGGCCGGCTGCCGCGCACCGACCTGGGCCGCGGCGTCCGGCCGGGCGAAGCCACGGTGGGAGAAGACCGGATGACTGCTCTTCACGTCGCTCCCTTGCGGGACGGGCCGGGTGTCCGGCCTCAGAAGTGGTCCACGTCGACGACCGCCTGGGCAAAGGCCGTCGGTGCCTCCTGCGGCAGGTTGTGACCGATCCCGGTCAGGGTGCGGTGGGCGTACTTGCCCGTGAAGCGGTCGCGATACGAGGCCCCGTTGCCGGGAGGGGTGAACGGGTCGCGCTCGGCGTCGAGCGTGATCGTCGGCACCTCGATGACGGGACGGGTCCAGAGCAGCTTCTCGTACCGGTCGTAGCGGCGCTCCCCCTCGGCGAGGCCCAGCCGCCAGCGGTAGTTGTGGATCACGATGGCCGCGTAGTCGGGGTTCTCGAACGCGGCGGCCGTACGCTCGAAGGTGGCGTCGTCGAAGTCCCAGGTGGGGGAGACGGTGTCCCAGACGAGCCGGCACAGGTCGTGCCGGTCGGTCTTGTCCTCCATCGCGAGCCGGCCCCGGTCGGTGGCGAAGTAGTACTGGTACCACCAGGCGTACTCGGCCTTGGGCGGCAGGGGCTTCTTCTGCGCCTCGATGTTGGTGATGATGTATCCGCTCACGGACACCAGAGCCTTGACGCGTTCGGGCCACAGGGCCGCGATGATGTCGGCGGTGCGCGAGCCCCAGTCGAAGCCCGCGAGCAGGGCCTTGTCGATCTTGAGGGCGTCCATCAGGGCGACGATGTCCAGAGCGACCGCCGACTGCTGGGCGTTGCGGAACGTCCGGGAGGAGAGGAAGCGCGTCGTGCCGTGACCGCGAAGGAAGGGCACGATGACCCGGTATCCCTGTGCGGCGAGCAGGGGAGCGACGTCGACGTAGCTGTGGATGTCGTAGGGCCAGCCGTGAAGGCAGATGACGACGGGTCCGTGCTTGGGGCCGTCCTCGGCGTAGCCGACGTCCAGCACACCGGCCCGGACCTGCTTCAGGCGGGCGAAGGAGGTGTGCGTGCCCGGGGTCACCGTCGGCACGGTCGGTGCCGGGCCGTGGCCTGCCGTGTGGTGGGCGGGTGAGGCCTTCGCGCTCGTCTGGAAGCCGGCCAGCGAGACCGCGGCCGCGCCGGTGCCAAGGCCCATGGCCTTGTTGAAGGTACGCCTGTTGATCATGAGAAGCCCTCCGGCATACGGGAGTGAACGGGGATGTGTCGATCGCAGGCGCTCCGGTCGGTCATTCCCCGGGGTCACTGCGGTGCGAATGCTCGACGACTGTTCCACAGCGATGCGTCACCAGTCAAACCGGTGACGCGTGAAATCGGTCCCGGCCGGGTCGGTTTGCTGTTCCACCATGTGGTCGCGGGGGGATACGGACAGGCGCTGCCCCCGTCCGGGCGCCATGACGGCGCCCCTTGGCGGCCCTGGTCCTGGGCGCATCGCCCATACTTCAGTGCATGCGGTTCGCTGCGCGGCTCACGGCGTCCCGCAGCACATCCCCACGCGGAAGGCTCAAACACGGTGACGACCGTCGCATACCAGGGTGAACCCGGGTCCAACTCCTCCACCGTCGCGCGAACGCTGTATCCCGCGTGCCGGGAGCTGCCGTTCACAAGTTTCGAGCAGGCTCTTGAGGCAGTCACCCTGGACGCCGCCGACGTCGCGGTGATCCCGGTGGACAACTCCGCCGCCGGACGCGTCGCGGACGTGCACCATCTGCTCCCGGAGTCGGGGCTGTTCATCGTCGCCGAGTACTTCCTGGCCATCCGCTTCGACCTGATGGCGGTACCCGGCACCTCGCTCGACCAGGTGGAGTTCGTGCGCAGCCACGTGCACGCGCTGGGGCAGTGCCGCAAGGTGCTGCGCGAGGGCGGCTGGCGCACCCTGGTCAGCGACGACACGGCAGGGGCGGCCCGCGAGGTGGCGGAGCTGGGCGATCCCCGGCACGCGGCCCTCGCGCCACCTGCCGCCGCGGAGCTGTTCGGCCTGGAGGTGTTGCGCCCGGAGGTCGAGGACGACCCCGACAACACCACGCGGTTCGTCGTGCTCTCCCGGGACGCCGCACCGGCGCCGGCCACGGCCGAGCCCACGATGACGAGCCTGTTCTTCAACGTCCGCAACATCCCCAGCGCGCTGTACAAGGCGCTCGGCGGATTCGCCAGCAGCGCCGTCAACCTCACCAAGATCGAGAGCTACCAGATGGGCGCCGGGCTGAACGCCAGCCGGTTCTACGCCGAGATCGAGGGCCATCCCGACGAGCCACGGGTCGAACTCGCCCTGCAGGAGCTGCGCTTCTTCTCGACCGAAGTGCGCATCCTCGGCGTGTACCCCGCGCACGCCCACAGGTTGAGCGGGCCGCAGGGCTGATCTGCCGGCGGGTGAGGTGACCCGCGCCCCGTCCGAGGTGTCGCGGAATACCTCGTGATCATTCCTGGTTGCCGATGCATACCCACGTCGCCCCGGGCCTGCTGCGCTGCACGGTGCCGCGCACCTCGGACGTGGACGCACCTACGGGAGAACCTGTGAAGCGATCGGAATCCGCCGATGCCCCTGCCCGTCTGCGCCGGATCCGCCTGCCCGGAACGGTCCGGAGCTGCCCTGCCAAGGCTCCACGGCCACCTCGGCAGACCGAACCGGACGACGCGCGGATGCCTGGGTCCCGGTAGGCGCGCGAGCGCGGCCAAAGGAACGGACTGCACGGCATCTGCGGCCTCGTCGAGCACGAGGCGAGCCGTACCGCGACCGCTCTCGGCGCACGGGCGCGCACCCGCGACGCGCCCGATGCCGTGGTCGACGGCCACCGAGACGGAGTTGAGCCGGCCGGTCAGGTCGTCGTCCCTCCCGTGCTCGGCCATCGCGCCGCGCTACGTGAGGACCGCGGGCAGCCACGGAGCCCCCGCGTGACCCACGCGGTGCTCGTGGTCACGCCCCGGCGGGGACGTGATGGTCCCGCACGCCCAGCAGGGCGAGGCAGCTCGGCCAGAGCGTACTGAGCCGGGCGGGATCGTTGTGCAGCTTGGCGAAGAGCACCTGGCCCTCGAGCTGCGCGACCATGGACCGGGCGACAGCGCGGGTGTCGGGCACGCTCACCTCGCCACGCCGCCGGGCCTCGGCGACGACCGCCTCGACCAGCTCCACCTGCGCCTCGAAGATCCCCTGCAGGCGCTGCCGTATGGCCTCGGCCTGAGTGCTCATCTCCAGGGAGAGGTTGCCGTACATGCACCCCTGAACCGATCCGCAGCCTTCCTGACCGGCCCGCTGGCGCACCTCGATGGCCCCGAACAGCTGCCGCAGCCGCCGCAGGGGCTCGGCGCCGCCGTTCAGGGCCTGCTCCCACTCGCGCCGCTCGGCGCTCCAGTGCTCCTCGATGACAGCGAGCACCAGCGCTTCCTTGGAGTCGAAGAAGTAGTAGAAACTGCCTTTGGGAACGCCCGCCGTCCTGCAGATCTCGGCGACGCCCAGAGCCGAGTAGCCCCGCTGCTCGATCAGTGACCGAGCAGCGGTGAGGATCTTGTTCTTGGCATCGCTCGTCCGTCCCATGGGCGGAGTATACGACCGTTCGGCTACGTTGCGGGGAGCCCTTCCGCACGCTGGTGGGTGGCTCCCGGCCCGCTGGGAGCCTGACGCTCGCAGCAGGAAGGGGACGCGTCGTGGACTTCCCCAGGCCGGCGTGCGCAGCCTGGTCTCATGGCACGTAGGCGAAACATCGACTCGACGGCTCCCGGCGCCGGCCGGGCACCGGTCGCAGGGCCCCCGCGACGCACGTCCCTTACCGTGAGAGGCAGTCAGCGGTCACCGTGGATCCACGTCCTCCAGGCCGCCGCCGCACTGGCGACCGGTATGGGCGTCGGCCGCTTCGTCTACACCCCCATCCTCCCGCTGATGCACGCACAGGCCGGCCTGTCGGCCGGAGCCGGAGCGAACCTGGCGACCGCGAACTACGTCGGCTATCTGATCGGGGCCCTGGCCGGCACCTTCCTTCCCCGACTGGTCCGTTCCCCGGCGGTCCTGCGCGGCAGTCTGCTGGCACTGGCCGCCACGCTGGCCGGCATGCCGCTCACCCACAGCATCACCGTCTGGCTCCTCCTCCGCCTCGGCGCGGGAGCGCTCAGCGCGATGATCTTCGTGATCGCCGCGAGTTCGCTCCTCAGCCACCTGCGTGAGCATCCGGCCCACCTGCCCGGCTGGGCCTTCGGCGGGGTCGGGGCGGGGATCGCGCTGTCCGGGGTGCTCGTCCTCGCACTGCGCACGGTCGGCAACTGGCAGGCCACCTGGTGGGCCTCGGCGGCGCTGGCCGCGGTACTCACCCTCTGCGCCTGGGGTCTGCGTCCGGAGCCGGCACCGCAGCCGGTGGCCCGGACGGTCCCCTCGGCGCCGGCACCCGAGGGCCACACCTCCGGGCCGCGCACCCACCGCTGGTTCAGTGCCCTGTTCGCGTCCTACACCCTGGAGGGAATCGGCTACATCATCGCCGGCACCTTCCTCGTCGCGGCGATCAACCAGACGTCGCCCGGCTGGATCGGCAGCGGCGCGTGGGTGCTGGTGGGTCTGGCGGCCATCCCGTCCTCCGCCCTGTGGGCCGGTCTGGGGCGCCGCTGGTCCCGGCCCGACCTGCTGCTCGCCGCACTCTGCGTGCAGGCCGTCGGCATCGCCCTGCCGGCGCTGGTCGGGGGCGTGTCTGCCGCGCTGATCTCCGCGCTGCTGTTCGGCGCCACGTTCATCGGCGTGAGCACCCTGGCCCTGGGAGCGGGCACGCACCTGCGGTTCCCGCGCGCCGTCGCCCTGCTGACCGCGGGCTACTCGGTCGGCCAGATCCTGGGCCCCCTGGTGGCGACCCCCCTCCTTCACCACGGCTACCACCAGGCTCTGCTGCTGGCCGCCGGCATCGTCCTGGCCTCGGCGCTGGCCGCCTTCGCGCTCCGCGCAGGCTTCCCGCACACCATGCCGGCGATGCACGCGGGCCCGCGCCCCGGATCCGCTCCTGGCGGTGAGCGGCCCGCCGCCCCGACGGAGGCGGCTGCCGAAGCCTGAGTGTGAACCTCGGAGGGTGCTGCACACGTTTCCTCTCCGACGGGGCTTCCCGCCGCCGTGGTCGGTGGAGCGGCGGGACCGGGGCGGGTTTTCGCGCCCGCTCGGCAGGGCCCCGCGGGCCCCGCTCCGGCGAGCACGCCGGAGCGGGGCAGGGGAGAAGGGACCCGGCACCGTGAGCGGCATTGTGCCGGGTCCCGCCCGACGTTGAGCGACCGGAACCCGGTCCTTGCGGCGCCACCTCTCCCCGACGGCAGACTCCCGCCGCACCACCCCGCCGGCGGGGCCGGGGCGGCCCCCCTGTCTGGTGCGCTTTCAGGGTGGCCGCCTCATTCGACAACTACGGGGAACACACTTTTCCATGCAAGTATTTTCACGGTCGGTCCGGTACTCCCGAGAGCCGGCCTCGGTGCCGCTGGGCATGTGGGGGGCCGCGGCTTCCGCACTCGCGATCCTGGTCGTCCTCGGGGCCATGGCGTTGGGCTCCCCGAAGGGCGATACACACAGTGATCGCGCCCTCGCGGTCATCGCGAAGGGCGCCGTGTGCACGTCGCTGTCCGACCGGCGCTACGAGGTGTCGTGCGGGACGACCGCCTTCGGTGACGTCCGTTTCCACTGCGGGGAAGGTCACTCGGGCAAGTGTCCGTTGACCACCGCAGTGACCTTGCGCAATGTCGGCCGGACCCCGGTGATGGTGACCCTGGTGAGCGGGCGGCGCGAGGGTGACCGCCGGCTGTCGCCGGCTCCCGAGCTCCTGCCCGGCCACAGCGTGAGACTGCGCCCGGGCCATGACGAGAAGTACCTCTTCGACATCCTCGTGCGCTCGATGAAGTCAGGGGTGGGCGCGGTGAAGGTGCTGGCTGTCGACTGAGTCCCGCATGGGGCGAGCCGACCGCGGTCTCGGTTCTGTGCAGGGGAGAGCGGGTTACCCCTGCGAGCCGGGCATGGCCGGCATGAACACCGACCTGCACTGTCTCCCGCCTATCTCCCGCGGTCCCGGTAGGTCTCCAGGAGTCGCAGCCAGACCTCGCTGATGGTGGGGAAGGCGGGCACCGCGTGCCAGAGGCGCTCCACCGGCACCTCGCTCGCGACCGCGATCGTGGCGGAGTGGAGCAGCTCCCCGACTCCCGGCCCGGCGAAGGTGACGCCGGCGACGGTGCCGCGGTCGGCGTCGATGAGCATGCGCGCCCGGCCGCGGTATCCGGGGGCGTACTGCTGTGCTCCCGCGAGACGGGCGAGGTCGTAGTCCACCACCTCCACCCGGCGCCCGGTCCGCCCCGCCTCGTGCGTGGTGAGACCGACGGAGGCGATCTCGGGCGTGGTGTACACGACTTGAGGCACGGCCGCGTGGTCGGCGGTCGCGGCGTGCGCGCCCCACCGGGCGTCATCGAGCGGCGCCTTCTTGGCGCGGGCGCCGATGGCCGCGCCCGCGATGCGGGCCTGGTACTTGCCCTGGTGGGTCATCAGAGCCCGTCGGTTGACGTCGCCGACCGCGTACAGCCAGCCTCCGGGCACGGCGGTCACCCGGCAGGTGTCGTCCACGGTGAGCCAGTCGCCGGGTGTCAGGCCGACGGTCTCCAGACCGACGTCCCCGGTGCGCGGTGCGCGTCCGGTGGCGAACAGGATCTCGTCCGCGGCCACCACCTCCCCGTCGGCCAGTGTGATCCGGACCGCGCCGCCCGTACTGCTCTCGCGCTCCACGGAGGCGACCTCGGCCCCCAGCCGGATGTCGGCCCCGGCCGCGAGGAGTTCCTCGGCGACCAGTTCCCCGGCGAACGGTTCCATCTTCGTCAGCAGTCCCGTGCCGCGGACCAGCAGGGTGACCCGGGAGCCGAGCGCCTGCCAGGCGGTGGCCAGTTCGACGGCGACCACACCGCCGCCCACCACGGCCAGCCTGCCGGGTACGCGCGCGGCGGCGGTGGCCTCACGGTTGGTCCACGGGCGTACGGCGTCGATCCCGGGGATGCCGGGCAGGGCCGTACCCGTGCCGGTGCACAGCGCCACGGCGTGCCGCGCGGTGAGCCGGACACTGCCACCGTCGGCGGTCCGTACCGACACCTGCCGGGGGCCGGTGAGCCGGCCGTGGCCGCGTATGAGGTCGACGGAGACCGAGCCGAGCCAGTCGACCTGGTCGTCGTCCTTCCAGTGGGCCGCCATCCTGTCGCGGTGCGCGAGCACCGCCTCCACGTCGAGCGGCCCCTGCACCGCGCGGGCCAGCCCCGGAACGCGGCCGGCGTCGGCGCGTGCCACGACCGGCCGCAGCAGCGCCTTGCTGGGTTCGCAGGCCCAGAACGAGCATTCGCCGCCGAGCAGTTCGCGTTCGACGATCACGGTACTGAGTCCGGCGGCGCGGGTCCGGTCGGCGACGTTCTCGCCGACCGGACCCGCGCCGATGACGACCACGTCGTAGGTGCGGGAGTCCTCTTCCACCACTGTTCCTGTCACTTGTGCGGCGCTCCGGCCCGCTCGGCGCGGGCCACCGGGAGCCCTTGGGCCCTCAGCCGCGTCCGTGGGCACGGCCGTTGTCTTCGGCCTCCAACCCGTGGTCTTCGGCCTTCCAGCCCGTCGTCATCGGCCGTCCCCGGCCGTAGTCACCGGCCGGGAAGCCGGGTCGTGACCTCCTGCAGCACCCAGCCGTTGCCGTCCGGGTCGCTGAATGCCGCGAACGAGCCGTAGCTGGCGCGCTGCGGGTCGGGGCCGCCGACCCGCCCCTCCTCCGTGCCGCGGTGGAACACCCCGCCCGCGTCGTGGAAGATCTCGCCCATCTCGATGCCGCGGCCGACCAGTTCGGCGTGGGCCGCCACGATGTCCGACACGATGAGGTGCAGGCCCTGCACCGAACCCGGTGCGGCCGTGGTGACCCCGGTGCCGAAGAGGATCGAGCACTGCGAGCCGGGGGGTGTCAGGTGGACCACGCGGTAGCTCTCGTCCGCGACATAGTCCACGTCCAGCCGGAATCCCGCCTTCTCGTAGAAGGCCTTGGCCCGGTCGACGTCGGAGACGGGAAGCACGACGACTTCGAGTTTCAGATCCATGTGCGGGCTCTCTCTTTCAGGACGGAGGCTTGCGGTCCCGGCGTCACCGGTTCAACCGGTGAGATGATGGCAGCTCGACTCGTCACCGGTCAAGCAGGTGATGCGTGATGAGTGTGAGTGCCGGATGCCATACTTGAACGTGCAACAATGCCTGTAGGGTGCAGCCATGCGCATTCTCATGTTCGGTAATCCCATGCCGGGACACGTGTTGCCGATGCTTCCGCTGGCGCGGGCACTGCGGCAGCAGGGGCAGGTCGTGGCCTTCGCCACGTCCGTTCACATGGCGGGGTTGATCGAGCCCGACGGTTTCCCCCTCATCGCTGCCGGTCCGACGACGGAAGCCGTGATCGCCGAGGTGACCCGGCGTTCCGGCGGCGGCACGCCGGCCCATCGGCCGACGGAGTTCGTCGGACAGTTCTTCGCCGGTGCGCGCGTCGACCTCGGCCTGGACGAGGCTCTGGCCGGGGCACGCGCGTGGGAGCCCGACCTGATCGTGTCGGAGCACTGCGACTTCGTGGGGCCGCTCGTCGCCTCCGTGCTGAAGGTGCCGTCGGTGGTGATGGCGATCGATCCGGCACTGGAACCGGATGTCCTCCACGCCCTGGCCGAGACCGTGCGCCCCCGTTATCTCGCGCGCGGCCTGCAGGCGCCGGCCCACGCACCGTCCGGCGACGTGCTGTTGGACCTCTGCCCGCCCAGCTTGCAGCGCGACGGTGCGCTGCCCGACCTGGCGCGCAAGGCGCTGCGGCCGGAACCCCACCGGGCCCCTGACGGCACCCCGCCTGCGCCGCGGGCCGCAGGGAGCGGCCGGCCCCGGGTGCTGGTCGGCTTCAGCACCGCCCCGGGCGCGGCACCTCGCCTGGGCCCGGTGCTGGAGTCCCTCGGCACCCTCGACGTCGACCTGGTCGCGACGTCGGGAGGCGTTCCCGCCGACCCTCTCGCGCTGGACCAGGAACGAGTCGAGCTGGTCACCTTCGTGCCGGCCGCGGAACTGCTCGACGGCGTGTCCGTCGTCGTGCATCACGGCGGTTCCGGTACGACGTTCGGCACGGCGGCCCGTGGTGTGCCCGCGGTCGTGGTGCCGGGCACGGCCGGCCAGCAGCGCCAGGCCAACCGTCTCCAGGCCTCGGGAGCCGGGCTGGCGCTGCCGATCGGCGAGCAGGAACCGGAGGCGGTCACCGCCGCCGTCCGACGACTGCTGGAGGAGCCCGCCTTCACCACCGCGGCGCACCGTCTGCGCGACGAGATCGCCGCGATGCCGTCGGCCACGGAAGTGGCGGCCCGGCTCGTCGCCTCGGCCGGCGCATAGCCGGCGTCGGCGGGGACCGAGGGTCCGACAGTATCCGCGTCCGGCGGGCCGTGGTCCGCCGGGCGCGAACCCTCAGGCGCGCGAGCCGCCGGAGCCCGGTTGGAGGAGTCCTCGCTCCGCCGCCAGCATCCCGATCTGGAAGCGCGTCTTCGCGCCGAGGGCGGTGCCCGCGTCACTGACATGTTTCTGCACCGTACGACGGCTCAGCCCCAGCACCCGCGCGATGGCGTCGTCCTTCATGCCGGTCGCCATCAGCCGGAGGACCTCCCGTGTCCGTTCATCGAACCGAGCCGCCGGAGGGCGGCTCAGGGGGAGGGGACGGTCGTGCCGCGACTCCAGCGAAGCCGGCACCGCCCGCTCCCACAGCGTCTCGAACAGTGCGGCCAGCACGGCGACCAGGGCGGGGGAGTGGACCACCAGTGAGCCTGCCGCCGGCAGGTCCGCGCGCACGGGCAGCAGCGCCGCCGCACGGTCGAAGACCACCAGTTTCGTCGGCAGCCGCGCCGCCAGCCGCAGCTCTCCGCCATGTGCCGTTCCGCTAAGGGCCGTTCGCAGCGACACCCCATCGGTGAAACCCTCCGTCTCATACACCGAGCGAAGACGCACACCGGAGGCGACGGCCGGTTCGCGCGAGGGTGTCTCGTCGGCCGTCACGTACGGCGGCTTCGCCAGGTGCAGGACCTCCACCGCGCTGTGCCGCAGCAGTTGGGTGTAGCGAGCCGCCACCTCGTGCCCGTCCTCCAGCACTTCCACCAGGTGTGCCGACCGCGGACCCGACACCGCCTCGTACGCCGTGTACAGCCGCTCGGCCAGCGTTTCGGCGCGGGCCAGTTCGGTCCGCCGGCGTGCGAGCAGGGCGCCGAGCGACGAGCGCGGCGGGCTCGCGGCCCAGCGGGTGCGCGGGCCGCCGGTACGTATCACCAGCGTGGCCTGCTCCAGCCGCCGCAGCGCCTGTTCGGCCTCCGACGCGGACACCCCGGCCGCTTCCGCCACCGCGTGCGCTTCGGCCGACAGCAGACCGGTCAGGTGCTCGAGGACCCGCCCTTCGACTCCGTTCAGTCCCAGACCCGCCCAGGGATTGTCCGACGTGACGTCCATGCGGCCTGACACTCCTGTGCGCCGGGACTCGGGGTGCGCCCGAGCCGAACTCCTTGCTTTGCCGGGCTCGATGGTATGTCCGCCGGGCACCGGAGGGCGGTGCGGCCCCAGCGAGGTGCCGCACCGCCCGGTCCGCCCGTCCGCGGCGGCCCACGGCCTCATGGATGCGTTGTCGTGGCGCGATGCGGGACGTCAGGCTGCTTCGAGGGTGCTCCCGGACGGGAGGCGCGGGCGGCGTTCGCCCTCGGACTTGTGATCGGGAAGCTCCGTGGGGCGCCGATGCCGGCCCCGCCCGGGGCGGCGGCTGTCCGGCAGGTGTGCCGGGGCCGCTTGCCCTCGATGCCTGCCCCGGAAGCCGGGCTCCGCGGACGTGCGGGAGGCGTCTGCGCGGGGCGAGGCGCCTTCCGTCCGGCGGTGCGGTGCCGGGCGGGGCGCCGGTCCGCCCGGTCGCACGGTGACTCAGGCGGCCATGTCGAGGACGACGCGGAAGCGGGCCTCGCCGGACAGCATGCGCTCGTAGGCCGCCAGGGCCTGGGTGAACGGCATGACCTCGACGCTCGGCCGGATGTCGTGGGCCAGGCTGAACGCGAGGTTGTCCTCGTTCTCGACGGACGATCCGGTCAGGCTGCCGACGATGGAGTGCGTGCCGAAGATCAGGTCGGGCGTGGAGACGGTCAGCGGGTCCGGTGCCGCACCCACCACGACCAGCTTCCCGTTCGGCGCCAGGCCGCGGACCAGCGGGTCCATGGAGGCGCCGCTGGACGCCGTGGCGACGATGACGGAGGCGCCGCCCAGGGCGCTGAGCGCGGCGCCCGGGTCCGTGCTGCTGCTGTCGATGTACTCGTGTGCGCCCAACTGCCGCGCGTACGCCTCCTTCTGCGTCCCCCGCGCCACGGCGGCCACCCGGTAGCCGAGGCGGCGCGCGTACTGCAGGGCCAGGTGCCCCAGGCCGCCGATGCCCTGGACGGCGACGAGGGCGCCGGCCCTGGTCGGCCCCTGCTGAAGGGCGACGAAGGTGGTCAGGCCCGCGCACAGCAGGGGGGCCGCGTCGATCGCGGAAAGGCCGTCGGGGATGCGCACCAGCCCGCTGGCCCGGGCGTACGCCACCTCCGCGTACCCCCCGTCGATGGTGGTCCCCGTCTGTTCCTGATTGCGGCAGTTCACGAAGTCACCGCGGCGGCACGGCTCGCACTCCCCGCACTGGCCGTTGAGGAAGCCGACGCCGACTCGGTCGCCGGGCTGCCAGGCGGTGACGCCGGCCCCGACGGCATCGATCACACCGACGATCTCGTGTCCCGGAACGAGGGGCCGCGACGGGTCGCCGCGCAGACCCTCCACGGCCAGGACGTCGGTGTGGCAGACGCCGCAGGCAGCCACCCGCAGCCGCACCTGGCCCGGGGCGGGGTCGGACAGCTCGCGTTCGACCAGCTGGAGGTTGTGGACGCCCGTCGCCTCGAAGGCGCGGTATGTGGGCATGAGTGCTCCTGGGTGTGGTGGCGCCCTTGCGGCAGGGCAGGGCTGGGTGGCGCCGGTCGAGAAAATGACCGGTCGACTTAGAAGAGTAACCGACCCTCGGGGATGTCCGACCGGGCTGGGCGGGATGTCCGCTCCGGAGCCGCGCCGCGTACAATATGGCCGGTCATCTTGAGGGGAAACGGCTCGATACCCGGCGTCCCGGCCCGGGCGCGCACGGAAGGTGGGGACGATGGGGCGACCGTCCAAGCGGGAGGAGATCGCCGAGGCGGCCTTCCGCCAGTTCCACGCCCACGGCTTCAACGCCACCGGCATCAGTGACATCACCCGGGCCGCGGGGGTCCCCAAGGGCTCGTTCTACAACCACTTCTCCAGCAAGGAGGAGAGCGCCCTGGAAGCGTTGGGCCGGTACGCCGCCACCCTTCGCTTCGACCTGTTGGACGAACCGGGCGCCTCCCCGCTGGAACGGCTCCGGGCGCACTTCGAGTTCCTGAGCAGGGACACGGTGGAGAACGGCTTCGTCCGTGGCTGCCTGGTGGGGAATTTCGGCGCGGAGATCGCCGACCACAACGACGAGATCCGGGCCGCTCTCCACTGCGCGTTCGACCGATGGGCCGCCCTGATCCAGCAGGTGCTCACCGAGGCGCAGGAAGCGGGCGAACTGAACGGTGATCTGGACGCCGAAGCCACCGCGCTGTTCCTGCTCAGCGCATGGGAAGGGGCGCTGATCACTGCCCGGGCCGGCAAGTCGGCGGCACCTGTGGACGCCTTCTTCCGGACGGTCTTCGACGTGCTTTTCGGCTGAATCCTGCCCCTTCGGCTTCAAGCCGTTGTGCCGCCGACGGCGACGTCCTGGCGCCGCATCGACGCCGGGGTGCGGCAGGCATCGCCGGCCGCCCGTCGCGGCGGCCCGCGCCGCGACGGGGTAGTGAGATCCCCCGGCCCGTCACGCCCCGTCCGGCACCCGGACCAGGTGCAGGGCTGTGCTCGCCCAGTCCCCGGTCGGCAGGCCCAGGTGCAGCCCGTACTCCGTGAGCACCGTGGCGTGGTGGACCGTGCCGGTCCCGGTGTCGCGGTAGCGGGCGCCCGTCGGCAGGTCGCGCAGGCGGACGGGCGGCTGGGGGGTGCCGTGGCGCGGGCTGCGGCGGTAGGCGAGAAGCAGCAGCTCGTCCGCGTCCTCGGAGAGATACTGCACGGCCTGGGTCCGGTCGCCGAGCGGCTCGCCCAGCCGGTACTGGCGGCCCTGCTGGACGAGGTGGCGCACCTTCTTGTACGCCGCCACCAGGTCGGCGCCCTCGGCGAGTTCCTCAGGGGACCAGCGGGTCAGGTCCCCTCCGACACCGAGGAGTCCGGCCATGGCGACATGGAAGCGGAAGCGCAGCGGAACCGACTGGCCGGTGAGCTGGTTGGGCACGTCGGTGACCCAGGCGGACATGACCCGCGCCGGGTAGATCTGGCCGAAGCCGTGCTGGATCATCAGGCGGTCGACCGCGTCGGTGTTGTCGGACACCCACGCCTGGTCGGTGCGCGCGAGGACGCCCAGGTCCACGCGTCCGCCACCGCCGGCGCAGGTCTCGATGCGCAGCCGGGGATGGTCGGCGCGGAGCCGGTCGAGGACGTCGTAGAGGTTGGTCACGTACCGCGTCCACAGCAGGTCGTCGCCGTGGTCCTGCCCGGGCCAGCCGGCCTCGCCGAAGGCCCGGTTCATGTCCCACTTGAGGAAGTCGATGCCGTGGTCGGCGACGAGCCGGGTCAGCCAGTCATGGGCCCAGTCGGCGACGTCCGGGCGGGCGAAGTTGAGCACGAGCTGGTGGCGCATCTCGGTGCGGTCGCGGCCGGGCACGTGCAGCACCCAGTCCGGATGCTCGCGGTAGAGGTCGCTGTCGGGACTGACCATCTCGGGCTCCACCCAGACGCCGAAGCGCATGCCGAGTCGGTGCACCGCGCGTGACAGCGGTCCCAGCCCGTCGGGGAAGCGGTCGGGCGCCGGGGTCCAGTCGCCCAGCCCCGCCCGGTCGCTGCGGCGGGCGCCGAACCAGCCGTCGTCCACGACGTACAGCTCGACGCCCAGTCGTGCCGCGCGCTCGGCCAGGGCCTTCTGCCCGGACTCGTCGACGTCGAAGCCGGTGGCCTCCCAGGAGTTGTACAGCACCGGGGCCGGTTCCGCCGCGTGGGGCAGGACATGGTCGCGGATGTACGCGTGCCAGACCCGGCTCGCCGTGCCGAAGCCGCCGTCGCTGAACAGACCGGCGAGGACGGGGGTGGTGAAGCGCTCTCCCGCGGCGAGCGGCACGCACGTGCCGTCATGGCCGACACCGCCCGTCCAGCCGGCGCGGCCGTCGGGGCTGCGCTGGACGGTCAGGCGCCAACTCCCGCTCCAGGCAAGGGCGGTGCTCCACACGCGGCCGTGCTCCTCGCCGGCCGTGCCGTCGTCGAGCATGACCCAGGGGTTGGCGTGGTGGCTGGTGACGCCCCGGCGGCTGGTCAGCACGGTCTCCCCGAACGGCAGCAGGTCGCGGCGCAGTTGACTCTCCGCCGACCACTGTCCCGTGACATGGCTGAGCCGGTAGCCGGCCAGGAGCGGCAGCGTCCACGCGGCGGAGTCGCAGCGCGGCAGCTCCAGTGGCCCGGGGCCGGCGTTGTGCAGCACCGTCCAGCGCTCGATCACGTCGGTGTCCTCGCGGACCCGGTAGTGCAGCGCCACGTGCAGCGGGTGGAGCCGGTCGCGGAACTCCAGCACCAGCTCCGCGCGGCCGGGCACCTCCGTCAGGACGCGGTGGCCGGTGGGCTGCCAGGCGAAGCCGCGGGCTCCGTCGGCGTGGCGCACCTGCAGCGACGGCGGTCCGTACCGGGTGCCGTCGTCCACCGGCAGTTCCTCGCCCACGCCCGGACGCCCCTCGAAGCTGCTGTGCGGCTCCCCGTCCGGCACGACGAGCGCGTCCGCCTCCGCCGCGGTCAGCCGCGGCCCCCAGGCGATGTGGCGGGGCGCTCCGCTGTCGTCGATCCGCAGCGCGTACGAGGAGTGCGGGGTGGCCAGCAGCCAGACGCCGGTGTCCGGAGAACGGGAGATGAGCGGCATGGGGCCTCGCGATCAGGGGAGCGGCGGTCGTATCCAAAGCCAAGACCGACCTTGGATCATGTGTCAATCCCCCGTCTGGAACGGGTATTTGAAGGCTTTCGGGCTGGGCAGGACGACTTGCAAAAGTCTCTGCTTCTTTCATTGACAGCGGAAATGATGGGTCATAGGTTCCCGGCCATGCAGTCGACCTCCCGCGTCGAGACGTTCCCCGCCCACACCCCGGCCGCCTCCCAGATCTTCACCACGGTCCTGTGCCACGGGCCCCTGACGAGGCTCGAGGTGGCGCGGCGAGCCGGGCTGTCCCCGGCCGCCGTGACCAAGGCCGTCCGGCCCCTGATCGAGGCCGGGTACCTGGTGGAGGACGCGAACGAGGAGGCGCGCCCCGTGCTCGGGCGGCCGGCCCACCTGGTCCGTGTGGACGGCGGTCGGGCCCTGTTCATCGGTCTCAAGGTGACCGGCGACGTGATCATCGGGGTGCTCGCCGACCTGTGCTGCCGCATTCGCGTGGCCCGGCGCGTCGCGCTGCACGGGCGGGAACCGGGGGCGGTCCTGGCCGTGGCCGCCGAGCTGGTGCGGGAGCTGCTCACCGAGGCCGACGGTTTCGGCGTGCCGGTCCACGGCCTCGGCATCGCCGTCTCCGGTGACGTGGACCGCTCCGAGGGCACCGTCCGCTACTCGCCCTTTCTGGAGTGGCGGGACGTCCCGCTGGCCGAACTCGCCACGGTCACCTGCGGGTTGCCGACGACGGTGGACAACGACGTGCGCGCCCTGACCGTCGCCGAGCAGTGGTTCGGCGACGGCGTGGGACTGACCGACTTCGCCGTGGTCACGGTCGGCGCCGGCATCGGCTGCGGCCTCGTGGTGCACGGCCGGGTCGTCGCGGGCGCACACGGCGTCGCCGGTGAGATCGGGCATGTCACCGTGGACCCGGCCGGACCTCCCTGCCACTGCGGCAACCGAGGCTGTGTGGAGGCGATCGCGGGGGAGGCGGCGATCCTCGCCCAGGTCCGCGAGGCGACCGGACGCGCGGTGGCCGACACCGCCGAGGCCGTCGCCCTGGCCCACCGGGGCGACGCGGGGGCCCGCGCGGTCTATGCCAGGGCGGGAGAGGCGATCGGCCGGGGCATCGCCACGGTGGCGAACCTGCTCGGCCCGGAGCGCGTGATCATCTCCGGCGAGGGCCTGGCCGCGTACGACCTGTTCGCCGAGCAGATCCGCGACGCCTTCGGTGCCGCGGCCTTCGGCTCCGCGGCCCGGTGCGAGGTCCACACCCGTCCGCTGCCCTTCGAGGAATGGGCCCGCGGAGCCGCAGCCACCGCCATCCAGTCCTTCATCACCACGGACCCGAACCGACCTGGCAAGGAGCAACGATGACATAGTCGAGCCGCCCTCTCGGACCGTGCGTGGTCCCGTAATCCGAAGGTCCCGGCAGCGACATGCCACGAGCGAGCGGCCGTCCGTACCCCGACGAGACGGGCGGCGCGCCTCGCCCCACCCACCTTCACACCGGCCGCCCCCCAACAGCCGCCACTCACCGACTCCGACCGACAAGGGCCGTCGCCCTCAAGCCGCGATCCGAACCCCGCCTGCGTACCTCGCGCCCCGCCGCCCGCGCACGTGCACCCCCACCACCGGGTCGGGCCAGGGCCGAGCCCCCGCCGCTCCTTTCCGAAACCACTCCCGGGAGGTCCGACCCATGCGGTCACCCTCGTTCTCCGCCCTGCCCGCACGCGCCCTGAGAGCCCTGGTGGTCCTCGCCCTCGCCGCGGGCGGAGCCACCACGACCTCCGCGGCCCACGCCCGGCCCCGCACCGCCGTCCCGGCCGGGGCCCAGGCTTCGGCGCAGCACACCGCCGCGGTGGCCGCCAAGCCGTACATGGGCTGGTCCAGTTGGAGCATGCAGTCCTCGCACTACCCCGGCCTCAACCCCGACGGCGACTACAGCTACCTCACCGAGGCCCACGTCCTGCAGCAGACCGACGCCCTCGCCGCCAAGCTGAAGAAGTACGGCTACGACTACGTCAACATCGACGCCGGCTGGTGGCGCGACAACGCCTGGAAGCCCGAGTACGACCAGTACGCACGGCAGAAGGCCGACCCGACGCGCTTTCCGCGGGGCATGAAGGCGGTCGCCGACGACATCCACGCCAAGGGCCTGAAGGCCGGCATCTATCTGCCCGTCGGCCTGGAGAAGGAGGCGTACAACGACGGCAAGTCGCCGATCTGGCACGCCGACGGCTGCACCACCGCCGACATCGTCTACGACGACCTGCGCACCACCAACGGCTGGGACAGCTCCTACAAGCTCGACTTCTCCAAGCCGTGCACCCAGAAGTACGTCGACTCCCAGGCGCAGATGCTCGCCGACTGGGGCTACGACTTCCTCAAGCTCGACGGCGTCGGCCCCGGCTCCGGCAAGAGCGGCGACCAGTACGACAACGTTGCCGACGTCGCCGCCTGGCAGAAGGCGATCGCGGCCACCGGCCGCTCGATCCACCTGGAACTGTCCTGGTCCCTGGACATCGGCCATGCCGCCGACTGGAAGAAGTACGCGAACGGCTGGCGCATCGACACCGACGTCGAGTGCTACTGCAACACCCTCGTCAGCTGGGAGAACTCCGTCGACGACCGCTTCGACGACGCGCCGGCCTGGACCAGCCACGCCGGTCCCGGCGGCTGGAACGACCTCGACTCCCTCGACGTCGGCAACGGCGCCATGGACGGCCTGACCAAGGCAGAGCGCCAGACCTACGCCACCCTGTGGGCCATCGCCAAGTCCCCGCTGTTCACCGGCGACGACTTGACCAAGCTGGACTCCTACGGGACGTCCCTGCTGACCAACAAGGAGGTCATCGCCGTCGACCAGGCGGACGCGCCGCCCGCCGCCCCGGTCACCCCCTCCGACCCGCAGCAGGTGTGGGCCGCGAAGAACCCCGACGGCACCTCCACCGTCGCCCTGTTCAACCTCGCCGACAAGCCCGCCTCGGTCACCGCCGACTGGACCGCCCTCGGCTTCACCGGCAAGGCGAGAGTCCGCGACCTGTGGAACCACGAGAACCTCGGCACCCGCACCAACAAGATCACCGAGGCTCTGCCCGCCCATGGCTCGCGCCTGTTCACCGTCACCCCGCAGGGCCGGCCCGTCACCTGGTCCGGTATCGAGGCCGAGGCGGGCGGCAACACGCTCGCCGGCAACGCCTCCCTCGCCGACTGCTCGGCCTGCTCCGGCGGCAAGAAGGTCGGCAACCTCTACCTGGGCGGCAAGCTGACCGTCAACGACGTCCGCGTCGACAGGGCCGGCACCTACCAGATCAAGGTCGCCTACATCAGCGGCGACTCCCGCCCGGCCCTGATATCGGCCAACGGCGGCGGCGCCGTCAGCCACAAGTTCCCCTCCACGGGGGACTGGGGCACCGTCAACACCGTCTACGTACCGGTGACCCTGAAGGCCGGGTCCAACACCATCACCTTCGACAGCGGTTCCGGCTACGCGCCGGACATCGACCGGATCGACGTACCGAAGTCCTCCTGACATCCCGGGGGCCCGGCCCGCGGGCCGGGCCCCCGGCTCAGTCTTCTGGAGCCGCCATGAACCCCCGTCCGACCGATCCCAGCAGACGCACGGTGCTCTCCCTCGCCGCGACGGCCGGTCTCACCGCGGCGCTGGGCGCCCTGCCCGCGTTCACCGCCTCCGCCGCACCCGAGCGGCCCACGGCCGCACCCCCGCCCACCAATGCGCGTGACCAGCTCTGGTGGCAGGCTCCCGGCGACGAACACTCCATGATCGAACAGGGCCTGCCCGTCGGCAACGGCCGCCTCGGGGCCCTCGCGAGCAACGACCCCGGCCGCGAGCTGCTGCTCGTCACCGACGCCACCCTGTGGACCGGCGGCCTCAACGACACCCTCGACAGCGACGGCCAATTCCCCTACGGCCGTACCGACTTCGGGTCCCTCACCCTGCTCGCGCGGCTGACGGTCGACATCCCCGACCACGACCTGTCCGCCGTCAACGACTACCGCCGCACCCTCGACCTCGCCCAGGGCCTGGTCACCACCACCTACGTCCGCTCCGGCGTCACCTACCGGCGCCAGCTCTTCGCCAGCCGCCCCGACGACGCGATCGTCCTGCACTTCACGCAGAGCGGCGGCGGCCGCTACACCGGCACCATCACCCTGGAGGGCACGCACGGCGAGAAGCCCTCCAGCGCCGAGTCCTTCGCCGGGTCCTTCGCCAACGGCCTGCGCTACGCGGCGGCGGTCAAGGCCCACGGCACCGGCGGCAGGGTCCGCGTCGACGGCCCGCACATCGAGTTCGCCGGCTGCAGCGAGCTCACCGTCGTCCTCAGCGGCGGCACCAACTACACACCCGACGCCCGCACCCACTACCGCGACCCCTCACTCGACCCCGAGCGGCTGGCCCTGCACAAGGCCGCCGCCGCCGGACAGCACCCGGTGGGCGCCCTCCTGCGCACCCATGTCGCCGACTACCAACCGCTGTTCGAGCAGCTGCGTCTGACGCTCGGCACCTCGACCGGCGCCCAGCGTTCCCTGGACACCTGGGAGCGCCTCCAGGCGCGGGCCCGCGACGGCGCGCCCGACCCCGAACTCGAGGCCGCCTACGTCCAGTACGGCCGCTACCTGATGATCTCCGGCTCGCGCGGCAGCCTCCCCCTCGGGCTGCAGGGCCTGTGGCTGGACGGCAACGACCCGGACTGGATGGGCGACTACCACACCGACATCAACGTCCAGATGAACTACTGGATGGCCGACCGGGCGGCCCTGTCCCAGTGCTTCGACGCCTTCGCCGACTACTGCCTGGCCCAGCTGCCCGCCTGGACCGACCTGACCCACCGGCTGTTCGACGACCCGCGCAACCGCTACCGCAACTCCACCGGGAAGATCGCCGGCTGGACCGTCGCGATCTCCACCAACCCGTGGGGCGGAGGCGGCTGGTGGTGGCATCCCGCGGGCAACGCCTGGGTGGGCAACAGCCTGTACGAGCACTACGAGTACACCCAGTCGCGGGAGTACCTGGCGAAGATCTACCCGCTGC
This sequence comes from Streptomyces sp. AF1A, assembly GCF_047340315.1. Lineage (NCBI taxonomy): Bacteria > Bacillati > Actinomycetota > Actinomycetes > Kitasatosporales > Streptomycetaceae > Streptomyces > Streptomyces sp. AF1A. The sequence goes on along the minus strand of NZ_JBLEBI010000011.1, from coordinate 20,639 downwards.
TGAAGGGCGCCTGCGAGTTCTGGGAGGCCCGGCTGCTCACCACCACTTTGCCGGACAGCGGCCGGGAGGTGCTGATCGCCGACAGCGACTGGTCGCCCGAACAGGGTCCGCTGGACGCCAAGGGCATCACCTACGCCCAGGAACTGGTGTGGGCACTCTTCGGGAACTACGCCGAGGCGGCCGCCGTACTGGACAGGGACGCCGGCCATGCGAAGACGATCGCGGCGCTGCGCGAGAAGCTCTATCTGCCGCGGGTGAGCCCGAAGACGGGCTGGCTGGAGGAGTGGATGTCGCCCGACAACCTCGGCGAGACCACCCACCGCCATCTCTCCCCGCTCGTCGGGCTGTTCCCCGGCGACCGGATCCGCCCCGACGGCTCCACCCCGAAGGACATCGTCGAGGGCGCCACCGCCCTGCTCACCGCGCGCGGCATGGAGAGCTTCGGCTGGGCGAACGCATGGCGCGCGCTGTGCTGGGCGCGCCTGAAGAACCCGGACAAGGCCTACCGGCTCATCGAGAACAACCTCCGCCCCTCCAGCGACGGCAGCAACGGCACCGCCTTCAACCTGTTCGACATCTACGAGGTCGAGCAGGGCCGCGGCATCTTCCAGATCGACGCCAACTTCGGCACCCCCGCGGCGATCAGCGAGATGCTGCTGTACTCCCGCCCCGGGCACATCGAGCTGCTGCCGGCACTGCCCGACGCGTGGGCCGCGTCCGGGTCCGTCGAGGGCGTACCGGTGCGCGGCGGTTTCGTCGTGGACCTCCACTGGCGGCACGGCAGGCCGACGCACATCCGTCTGCGCAGTGTCGGCGGCCGCACCACCACGGTCGTGTTCGGCGACGTGTCGCGCACGGTGACGCTCGAGCCGGGCACGTCCGTCACGCTGAAGGACGTCACCCGATGAGGGCCCGCCGCGCTCATGCGCCCCTTCTGGTCGCCGCGGCGGCCGCCGCGCTGGCCGTGCAGGCCCTCCCCGCCAGAGCCGTGTCCACCCCGGCCCGGCATGACGTGATCACCTGGGGCGCCAGTGCCGACCGGGTGGGCGACGGCGTCGCGGACCGGGGATACCGGCTCGTCGTCCACACCAGCGTGGGCGGCGACGACCTGCGGATCCGGCTCTCCAACGCCTTCGGGGACCGGCCCGTGACGTTCGACGGCGTCTATGCGGGCGTCCAGGCCGACGGGGCCGCGCTGGTGCACGGCAGCAACCGGCGGCTGACCTTCGACGGCGCGCGGTCCGTCACCGTCCCCGCCGGCGCCACCGTCCTGAGCGATCCGCTGCCGGGCAAGGTGGCCGCACAGACCAACCTGGTGATCAGCGTGCACAGCCCGGACGCGGCGGGCCCCGCCACCGGTCACGGCATGGCGATGCAGACGTCGTACATAGCCGAGGGCGACCACACCGCCGAGGAGTCGGCGGCGAACTGGGGCGGCACCACCGGTTCCTGGTTCTACCTGGACGCGGTCTCGGTGCGGGCCCCGGCGGCCACGGGAGCGGTGGTGGCCCTCGGGGACTCCATCACCGACGGCTGGCAGTCCACATCGGACCTCAACCGCCGGTGGCCGGACTACCTCTCGCGTCGCCTGCGGCAGTCCACCGCCACCACCGTGAAGGGCGTGGCCGACGAGGGGATATCCGGCAACAAGGTGCTGGCCGACGGCGCCGGACAGAGCGCGCTCAACCGGCTCGACCGGGACGTGCTGTCCCACCCGGGGGTGCGCACGGTGTTCCTCTTCGAAGGCGTCAACGACATCAAGGCGCACACCGGTGTGACCGCCCAGGACATGATCGCCGGATACCGCCGGATCATCGAACGCGCCCACGCGGCCGGCAAGTGCGTCGTGGGCGCCACGGTCGGGCCGTTCAAGGGCTGGTCGGAGTGGGACCCGCAGGCGGAGGCCGTACGGCAGGACGTCAACGCGTTCGTCCGCAGCAGCGGGGAGTTCGACGCCGTCACCGACTTCGACCGCATCCTGCGCAGTCCGTACGACCAGGAACGCATACTGCCGTTCTTCGACGGAGGCGACCACCTCCATCCCAACGACAAGGGCATGCAGGCCATGGCCGACGCGGTGGACCTGAAGAGCCTCGACTGCGGCCGGGGACCGGGGTGAGTCCCCAAGTGTCCCGGCGGCCCCGCACCCGCGTCTGCCGTGTGCGGGGCAGGGCCGCCCTCCGGGCGCGCGTGCCACGTCCTCAAGTCCCCCGGCCCACTGCGGCTTACGGGGACGGTCAGGCGGAGCCCATGATGAAGGCATGAGGATTCCCGGCCGACGGATCGAACTGTTCAGCTCCGCCGGCAGCGAGGACCGGTTCGGCGGCCCCGCGACCGGTGACGAGCGGAGCATGCTGGTGGCCGTGCTGGACGCCCAGCGGGCCACCCTGAAGCTGAAGTGCTCCGGACTGGGACCGGAGCTGGCCCGGCGATCCGTGCCTCCCTCCTCGCTGTCGCTGCTCGGCCTTGTCCGGCACCTGGCCGACGTGGAGCGCCGCTGGTTCCGGGCCGTGCTCGCCGGGCACGACGTCGAGCTGCGCTTCTCCTCCATGGACGTCCCCGAGGGCGACTTCGACGGCGCCGCCCCGGACCCCGAGGTGGTCCAGGAGTCCTGGGCGGCGTGGCGCGCCGAAGTCGCCTTCGCGCAGGCGTTCGTGGCCGGTGCCCCGCATCTCGACCTCGAGGGCCACGACGCCTGGCGGGGCACGGTGTCCCTGCGCTGGGTGCTCATCCACATGATCGAGGAGTACGCGCGTCACAACGGGCACGCCGACCTGATCCGCGAGCGCATCGACGGCGCGGTCGGGGTGTGACGCGAGGCGGCCGCGCCGCCGCACGTGTGTCAGCTGAAGTCGGGGCCTGCGGTACGTGTGCGCTTGATCTCGTAGAAGTTCGGCGTGGAGGCCACGGTGATCACGCCGTCCCAGAGCCGGGCGGCGTCCTCGCCCTTCGGGGCGGGGTTCACGACGGGGCCGAAGAAGGCGACGGGATCGCTGCCCGGGCCGGTGCCCGGGACGGCGATGACCGGACTGCCGACGTCCTCGCCGACCAGGGTGATTCCCCGGGTGTGGGAGGCGCGCAGTTCCTCGTCGTAGCGATCGGTGTCGCCGGCCGCCGCGAGGTCCACGGGCAGTCCGGCATCCTGCAGGGCACCTTCCAGCGTGGCCCGGTCCTTCGGCTGCTGCTGGAGGTGGTAGCGGGTGCCGAGGGCGGTGTACAGGGGCTCGAGCACCTCGGGGCCGTGGGTGAGGCGGGCGGCGGTCAGGACGCGTACCGGCGCCCACGCGTCCGCCATCAACAGGCGGATGCGCTCGGGCAGTTCGTCCAGCCGGTTCTCGTTCAGGATGGACAGGCTCATGACGTGCCAGGACACCTTCACGGGGCGCCGGTCGGCGACGTCGAGCATCCAGCGGGACGTCAGCCACGTCCACGGGCAGACGGGGTCGAACCAGAAGTCCACGGGGGTGGGGGTCTCGGGGGAGGCGGATGCGGGCACGGGAGGCTCCTCTTGCCGTTGCTGCGTCTGTCGTCGGGGGCGGGGGAGGGTCAGTCGTCGGCGCGGAAGTCGGTGGAGGCCGACAGGTCGGACCAGGCGGCCAGATCGTCGGCCAGTTGCCGCTGTCCCTGCTCCACCAGGCGCACGGCGTCGCTGCCGAGCACGAGATGGACGGGCGGCTTGTCGCTGTCGAGTACCTGGAGCACGGCCCGGGCGGCGCGCGCCGGGTCGCCCGCCTGGTTGCCGTCCTTCGCCTGCCGGGCGGCACGGATCGGACCGAACACGTCGTCGTAGTCGGGTACGGTGCGCGCGACGCGGACCATGGAGCGGCCCGCCCAGTCCGTGCGGAACGAGCCGAGTGCCAGCGAGGTCACGCGGATGCCGAATCCGGCGACTTCCTGTGCCAGCGAACCGGCGATGCCCTCCATGGCGAACTTGCTCGCGCCGTAGAAGGCCACGCCGGGCAGCGCCGTCAGCCCCGCCATGGAGGACACGGTGAAGATGTGGCCGGCGCGTCGCCGCCGCATGTGGGGCAGAACCGCCTTGATGACGGCCACGCTGCCGAAGACGTTGACGTCGAACTGCCGGCGCGCGTCCTCCATGCCGGTCTCCTCGACGGTGCCCTCCAGGCCGTATCCGGCGTTGCTGATCAGCACGTCGATCGCGCCGACGGTCCGCTCGACGTCGTCGACCACCGCCGTGACGCCGTGGTCGTCGGTCACGTCCAGCAGTCTGGCCACGGCACGCCCGGGGGCCAGCGCCTCGAAGGCGCCGGTCTGCGAGGGGTCACGGACCGTGCCCACGACGCGGTGCCCGGCGGCCAGTGCCTCCTGGGCGAAGGCCCGGCCCAGGCCGCCGCTGACGCCGGTGATGAGGAACGTCCTGCTCATGAGAGTCTCCTGCGGAGCGTGCGCTGGTGGTGACGCGTCGCGCGTCGCCCCCGCACGTCCGGCGCACCGCTGCCGCGGGCGACGGTCACGTGCGGCGGGACGCCCCGACTGCGGCCTTCGTTCCCGGTCCGCCCGGCTCCACCGTGCGCCCGACCTGGTCGGGAGGCAACCGTGGAACCATCCGGCGTTAGCCGACCGGTCGTCTAGTACGGTAGTCGCTCGGTCCACCCGTGTCAAAGACGCGCGGAGCCGCAGGTGCCCGGTCCGTGAGAACGGTGAGGGCGCACGTCGGTGCCGCAGGAGAGAGAATCCGGGCATGAACCTCGCACACAACGAGGAGAGTCACGATGAGCGGTACCGCGGACGACGAAGCGATCCTGCGTGACGTCCTCGACCGGTGGAAGGCGGGCGTCGACGCACACCAACCCGAGCGGGTCGCCGCCGGTTTCACCGAGGACGCCGTGTTCCAGGGCCTCCGTCCCTACAGCGTGGGGCGCCGGGGCGTCGCCGAGTACTACGAATCCCAGCCGCTGGGCATGACCGCTCAGTACGAGATCCTCGAGACACGGCGGTTCGCCGACGACCTTGTGTTCGGGTACCACGACGTCGTGTTCTCCTTCACCGACCGGCCGTCGCTGGCCGTCAAGCTCGGCCTGCTGGTGAAACGCCTCGCGGACGGCTGGTACGTCGCCCACTACCAGGTCTCGCTGCTGCCCTGACCCCACCGGGGCCGCCGGTACGCGCACGAACCGGCACGCCGGGTCACCTCACCGCCGGCCGCCTCGCACGGCCGGCCGCAACCACCGTGAAACACAGCGGCGTTGAGCCACCGGGCCGTGTCGCGTGTCGGCCGTGTGTTTGCCGACTTGCCTGGCTGTGGTGCCGGACGTGCAATGGGGGAGAAGCTCGCGCATGTGTCCGAGCCGATCCCATCCATCCCTCCGGTGTGTTCGGGCACTTCAGGGGGCTAGGAGGTCAGGTGCCATGGCGAAAGTCCTCTTCATAGTGAGCGGGGCGGCGTACTGGGTGCTCAAGGACGGCACCAGGTACGCGACGGGCTACTGGGCCGAAGAGTTCGCGATGCCGTACAAGAAGATCACGGAGGCGGGCCACGACGTCGTTGTCGCGACACCCGGTGGTGCGATCCCGAGCGTCGACATGATGAGCCTTCGCCCCTCGATGGCGGGTGGCGAGGAAGGAGCCCTCGAACTGGAGGAGATCATTCGCTCCGCCGAGGTGATGCGCCGGCCTCTCAAGCTGTCGGACGTCCGGCTCGAGGACTACAACGCGGTGTACCTGCCCGGTGGTCATGGTCCGATGTCCGACCTGGCGTTCGACGCCGACGTCGGCCGGCTGCTGACCGCACAGTTGGCCTCGGGCAAGCCGCTCGCCATCGTGTGCCACGCCCCGGCCTCGATCCTGGCCACCAGGATCCACGGCGAGTCCCCGTTCAAGGGCTACCGCGTCACGTGCTTCACGGACGAGGAGGAAGAGGCCGTCGGACTGGCCCCCAGGGCACCCTGGCTGCTGGAGACGGAGCTGAAGGAGAAGGTCGGCGTCGACTTCAGCCGCGGCCCGATCTGGCAGCCGTACATGGTGGAGGACCGCAACCTCATCACCGGGCAGAACCCCCACTCGGCGGCGATCCTCGCCGACCGGCTGCTCGAAATACTCAAGTGAGCGCACAGGGGCCGTCGGTGTGCCGCGCTCCGTGCGGCCGCACGCCGCTCTCCACGGGAGCGCGCCGGCGTCCTTGGCGGGTCACCGCCCAGTCTCGAAAGGCGGATGGCACCTGACCACTCGGGACGAGGACGGCCCGCCGCGCCGTCGGCCGGGTGCGGGAACCGGGCCCGCCGCCCTCAGGACGGCACGGCCTCGCCGGCCGCGGCGGAGTCGGCGAGGGGTGCCGCATCGAGCAGGGCCGCCGCCGCGGCGCGGGCGGTGAGGGCGGCCGAGAAGTCGTGGTCCATGCGCGCCGAGTGGGCGGCGCCGTCGTAGAGGTAGTGCAGTTGCCGGGCCAGAATCCCCGGGTCGGCGTATCCGCACTCGGTGGCGAGGTCGGTGAGCAGGCCCCGCAGCCAGGTCCGGTGCTCCTCCGCGACGCGGCTGATCGAACTGTCGTCCGGAGCCTCTGCGGTGGCCCGCACGAACGGGCAACCGCGGTAGCCGGGGGCGGACAGCGCCTCGTGCTGCGCGTCGAAGACGCCCAGCAGCCGCTCGCGCGGTGTCCGGCAGCGGGCCAGCGTCCGGGTGATCCGCTCCCGGGCCCGTGTGTTGCGGTACTCCAGATAGGCGCAGACCAGGCCCTCTTTGCTCCCGAAGACGTTGTAGAGCGAGGCCTTGGCGACTCCGGCGTGCTCGATGACACGGTCGATGCCGACGGTCTGCACACCTTCCTCGTAGAAGAGCTCGTTCGCGGCATCGAGCAGGCGCTCGCGCGCAGACGACTTCGGCACGGTCCTGACAGCCATGACACTCACCCGTTTCGAACGGTCCTCAGTCCACCTGCGCGGCGACGTCCGCCATGCACGAGCGCTGCGCGGCGGCGGTGACCTCGGAGCGAGGCGCCGGAACCGGCCGCACCACCGCGACCCGCTGCGCACTACGGCCGCTGAGCACGAGGCCGGCCAGCGCCAGGAGGGCCAGGACGACGACCGCGAGGCCGTACTCCCTGGCGGTCTGTACGAGCCCGCCGCCGTGCACGACCAGTATGCCGCCGATGACCGCGGGTACGCCCAGACCCAGGTAGCACACCACGTACAGCAGGGACAGCACACCGGACCGCTCGTGCGGGGCCACCTGTGGAACCACCATGCGGATGCCGCCCTGGAAGCCACTGCCGAAGCCGAAGCCGGAGACCGCGGCGCCCACGAAGAATCCGGCGACCGAGAGCGCGCCGCCCGCACCGGAACCGATGGACACCAGGCTGATCGCCACCCCGGCGATCAAGGTCGCGATGCCGGTCACCATGACGAGGTGGGTCGCGGTGCGGCGCAGCACCAGGACGGACAGGCCCGCGGAGCCGGCGAGCACGAACAGCGGCAGCCCTCCCCACACCACGGCGTCGGAGTGCTCCAGAGTCCGGGAGAGGGCCGGCCCCAGAGCGCCGTAGAGGCCGGTCAGCGCCCACACCGCGAACATCACGGGTGCGGCGATGGCGACCGAGGAACGCGCGGCCGCGGGCAGCTTGATCTCGGGTGCCATGCTGGCCACGGCGCCCGGCTTCCGGCTCACCGTCTCCCGCAGGACGAGCACGGCCAGCGCCTGCAGCACGAAGACGCCGAGCAGCAGGAAGTAGATCAGGTGGGTGGGCGCCGGCAGGTACTGCACGACCAGGCCGGACACCAGGGCGCCGCCGGCGGTTCCCAGCGTGGGTGCGAAGGAGTTCAGGAAGCCTCCCCGCCGCGGGTCGATGTCCAGCATCGCGGCACCGAGCGCGCCGACGGCGGCACCGGTGCTCAAGCCCTGGATGACGCGGGCGGCCAGCAGCGTGCTCACCCCGCCGGCGTCGATGAACGCGACCATCGCGAGCGCCTGTCCCAACAGTGCCGTCACGAGTACCGGACGGCGGCCCACATGGTCGGAGATCTTTCCGAAGATGAGGAGTGAGACCAGCACGGCCACGGCGTAGACGCCGAAGACGACGGTGACGGTGATCGGTGAGAAACCCCACTCCCGCTGGTAGAGGGCGTACAGCGGAGTCGGCGCGCTGGACGCGGCCAGCAGCGACACGAGGATCGAGGCCAGCAGTCCGATGGAGGCAAGCCGCCCCAGGAGCGGGCCCTTCGGGCGGGCGTGGGCGGGAGACTGCCGCCTGGCCCTGCCGCTCACGGAGATGCTTGCCGTCGCAATGGATTCAGAACTCATGGGTCACTTTCGGGCTGGTGCAAAGGCCTCGGCCATTGCTAGACAGGTCTGTCTGGTACCCGCTCCAACCCCAGGTGCCGAGCGGCTATTCCGCTGCCCGGAGAAAAAGGCGCTCGAATGTGGGGCGGCCGGGCCGCCGTCGATGAGGTGAATCACGAACGAGAACGTGGCGGTCGGCAGCCGGGCGCCGGGCAGGAGCGCCCCGGCCGCCTTACGCCACGGCCGGCGACGGCTCATGCCTGTTCGACGCCAAGCCGGACCGCGGTGGCGGCACCGAGACGCACCACACAGCCCGGCTGACGAACATCGGCAGCATCCGGCTGCACCGGCCGGACGACACCACGCCCGGCCGGCCCGCGCTGGGTGCCTCGCTGACGCGCGCGATCCGCTGGGAGCTGATCCAGCGGCAGCGCCTGAAGCCCGGTTCCCGGGGATCCGGGGCTGGGCTCCAGGCCGTCCACTCCCGGTGACGGAGTGTCAGTGTTGCCGGCTGTGAGGGGTCTTCTCGCCGGCCTCGACGGCGAACGGCAGCCGGTTCTCGGCGGGAGCGACGGGGCAGACGGGCATGCCGCTGAACGCGCAGAGCAGGTTGAGTGCCCGGTTGAAGTCCAGCACGACGGTCCCGTTGCCCTACGGCATGGTTGTGGTCTTCACCGACGCGACCTGCGTGGCGGTCGAGTCGGCCCTGGAGGACCCAGCGCGGGTCCGGCTCGAAGGTCGGCACGCCGCGGAACCCGGTGCGCTCCGGAGCTCGCGGGTCGTAGTTCACCAGCAGGTACTGGTCCCGGTAGGTGACTCCGATCTGCAGGTCGCCGGCGATGATCCGGGTGTCGTCCGGGGCGCCGCTGAGATCGAAGCCCCGGAATTCGGCGAACGTCTCGCCGTCGTAGGACATCGTCTGCCCCTGTGGATCGACGTACAGCGTGGTGCCCTCCTGCCACCACAGTCCCGGCCGGCCGCGGAAGTGCTGCGGGTCCGCTCGTCGAGCCGGGCGATGGAGGCGACGCCGCCCTGGACGATGTGGCCGCCGTAGCCGCGGACCTCCTCACGTCCCAGTCGGAGCATCTCCAGGGGGTTCTCGCCGTCGCGGGTCAGGTAGCCGTGCATGTGCGCGGCGGGCGCGTTGCGCGGGTGGCCGGCGTCGATCACGAGGACCGAGCGGCGGGCGCGGCCGAGGGTGAGCGCGGCGGCGAGACCGGCGAGACCGCCGCCCGCCACGGCCACGTCGACAGAGGCGGTGTCCTCGTCGGTCGAGGACTGGGGCTTGGTGAGTACTGGCTTGGTCATGCCGTCACCGTGCGACCGAGCACCCCCAAAGTGGAAATGAAGCAGATCCTGCCGGTACCCGCGACGGTCCCCGAACGGCTCGACCAGCGAACGCACAGGGCCACGAATGGATCTACGTGCTGACCGGCACGCTGCGCCTCACCCTGGGTGACCAGGACTTTCAGCTGCACGCCGGCGAGGCCGCCGAGTTCGACAGCAGAACGCCGCACGGCCTGGCGAACGTCGGCGGCCGGCCCCTGGAACTACTGATCATCTTCAGCCTGCAGGGCGAACCAGTCCACATGCGCGCCCCCACCACATGACCTCGACCGGGGTTGTCGGCCAGGTCCTGCGTATCCGTCGAAGGCTGCTCAGGAGGGCAGGGTCCAGCTCTGGTTGGCCGCTTGGGTGCATGACCAGATCTGCAGCCGGGTGCCGTTGGCCGAGCTGGGCCCGGTGGCGTCGAGGCACTTGCCCGACTGGGGGTTGATCAGAGAGCCGGCCGGCCCCGGCTGCCACACCTGCGAGCCGGTGCCGTTGCAGTCGTAGAGCTGCACCTTCGTGCCGTTCGCGGTGCCGGCCCCGGTCACGTCCATGCACTTGCCCAGTGCGGTGAGCGTGCCGCCGCCGACCGTCCAGTTCTGCGCGCCGCTGCCGTTGCAGTCGTAGAGCTGCACCGCCGTGCCGTTGGCCGGGTTCGCGCCGGCCACGTCCACGCACTTGCCGCCGTAACCGTGGATCGGGCCCGTGACGGTGGAGGGCGGGGTGACCGGGCCGGACTGCCCCGCCGCCCACGTGATCTCCTGGAGGAGGAGCTGGTTCTGCCGGGCGCTCGCGAACGTGGACGACAGCGCGGTGTTGGTGGAGTAGTCCATCGCGTTGTGGCCGAAGTTGTTGTAGACCATCCGGTAGTGGCGGTTGGACCACACGATCGGGTAGTAGCCGCTGTACCAGGTCTGGTCGGGGTCCGTGCCGATCGGGAAGGTGGACTGGTCCATCGACGCCAGGATGTCGATGTCGGGGTTCTGCCGCAGGTCCTTCTGCCAGCTGTACCACTCGCTGACCGACGACGTGATGCTGGCCGGCAGGCCGGCCGTGGCCGGATGGCCGGCGTCTTCGATCTTCAGCGTCTCCGAGGTGGGTCCCCAGGAGTTGCTCTTGAAGGTGCCGGTACCCAGGAAGGTGTTGTGGTACCAGGGCCAGTCGCTCGCGTCGTCGTTGTACGCGGAGACGTGGAATCCGATGAAGCCCCCGCCGTCGGACACGTAGGTCTGGAAGGCGGACTGCTGTGCCGCGGTGTGCGGGTAGTCGTCGAGGAACATCACCACCTGGTAGTCGGCCAGGGTCGCGGCGTTGAGCCGGCTCCAGTCCGTGGTCGACGTGTAGGTGAACCCGTTCTGCGCACCGGCTTGCGGGAACCACGTGTTGGCCTCGTGGTCGAAGCTGATGTGCGCGGCGTCGTAGGTGCCGTCGTAGAAGGCGAGCACCTTGAAGGGGGTGGTGGCCTGGGCCGCGTGTGCGGGGGCCGCCTGGAGGCCGAACATCAGCGCGACCAGGGCGAGCAGTCTCAACAGGGCGTGGTGCCGGGCGACTTCCGTACGGGATTCGACCATGCCAAGGCCTTCCTCGTCTGTGGGGGCGAGCCGGGTACGGCGCGTTCAGAAGTCTAGACCGTGTTCATGTCAATGATGAGTAGTCTGGACCAATTGATCTGTGAGACGGATGCTCGGCGGCGTTATAGACGTTCGGTCGTCTATTATCGGTGGAACGGTCGACTGTCCGATGCGTCGGGTGGCCGAGCAGTCACGAACGGTCGTCAACCGACGACGGGAGAGGTCGAACATGCGCGTCGAGATATGGACCGACATTGCCTGCCCCTGGTGCTACGTCGCGAGGGCTCGCTTCGACGAGGGTCTCGCTGCCTTCGCCCACCGCGACCAGGTGGAGGTGGTGCACCGCTCGTTCGAGCTGAACCCGGAGGCGGAAAACGGCACCGTGCCGATCATCGACGCGGTCGCCGCGCAGTACGGACGCACCCGCGAGCAGCAGGTCGCCCGGGAGGAGCAGGCCGCGGCCATGGCACGGTCCGCAGGGCTGGACTTCCGCATCGGCGGACGTGTCTTCGGGAACACCTTCGACATACACCGTCTCATCCACTTCGCCGGGACACGCGGCCGGCAGAACGAGTTGATGGACCTCGCCTTCCGCGCGAACTTCGCGGAGGAGCGTTCGGTCTACGACCGGCGGACGCAGCTCGGTCTGGCCGTCGAGGCCGGGCTGGACGAGGCGGAGGCGCACGCGGTGCTCGACGACCCCAACGCCTTCGCCGCCGAGGTCCGGGCCGACGAGCGCATGGCGGCCGAACTGGGCGCCTCCGGCGTGCCCTTCTTCGTGCTCGACCGCCGCTACGGCGTGAGCGGTGTGCAGCCGGCGGAGATGTTCACCCGGGCGCTGGAGCAGGCCTGGGCGGACCGGCCGGCGGCGTGACGGCGGCGCCTTCGGCGCGTCAGCTGTCCGACGCCGGCCGCGCTGTCGGGCGGTCGTCCTCCCAACCCGCCTCTGCGCGCCGGGGGGAGAAGCCGTAGCCGGTGAAGTGGCAGACCGGCACGTATCCGATGCGCCGGTACACGGCGTTGCTGATCGCGTTCTCCGGGTCCGTGAACAGGACGACCTCCCTCGCGCCGGCGGTCAGTGCGGCTCGGCTCACCTCGGCCGTCACGGCGCCCGCGTAGCCGCGACCCCTGCGGTGGGCCGGGGTGTAGACGGGGTCCACCCGGACCTGCCCGCCGACCAGCGGGTTCGCGCCGGCCATCGAGACGGGCGTGCCGTCCGGGGTCTCCCAGAAGGTGTAGTGCTTGTCCGCGAAGCGTGTGCCGGCCCAGGAAGCGGCATCGACGGTGACGGCCTCCCCGACGTCCGCGGCGAACTCGCGGCACCAGCGGATGACGTGCTCCTGGTCCCGCTTGCCGGCGGGTCGGCCGCGGCCCGCCGGGACCGGCTGCGGCGGGGTGAGCGCGGCGAGTCGGTGGAGCAGGCCCCGCCAGTCCCGTACCGGTGCTGCGCCCGTGTGCCTCTGCCATGCCCCGGCGAAGGCGGTGGCGGTGTCGTGGTCCGCGGTGACGCCGCAGAAGGCGTGGCCGAGGTCGGCCAGGTGGGCGGCGAGAGAGTTCGCCTGCTCGGGGGAGAGGGGGGTGAGGGTCAGGCGCCCGCGCCGAGTGCGGTAGAAGACGGCGCGGACCTCACCCTCCTCTTCCAGCCGGCCGAAGAAGACGGTGGCTCCGGCGCCGTCCGCGTCCGTCCCGCATGTGCGCAGTTTTTCGAGCGTGGTCAGGGGGGTGTTGTGCATGACGGGCCGAGAGCACAGGAAGTCTCCTGCTCGGGCGAGAAGGTCGTTGATGTCTTCGGTGAGGTGCCAGCCGGCCGAGCGCATGCTTCAGCATCCCCGAAATCCCCGTTCAGGGGGAGGAGTTGCCCGAGGATGAGCCCTCGCGACGGCTGTTCCAGCGTGCCGCGAGCCGCTGAGGCGATCGGCCGCGGCCACGGAGAACGGCAGGGACGCTCAGCGGCGCGCCGAACCGGGTCCCTGGTCATGGGCCGGTGCACCGGCCTGATCGTAGGTGTCGGGGGAGTGGGGGGTGCCGAGCATGTCGAGGAGCACCATGGCGTCGTGGTCGGGGCTGGCGGTGTCGGCGTAGTAGACGACGAGGCGGTGGCCGGGGGTGCCTTCGAGCTGCATGGTCTGGTAGCCGAGGGTGAGGTCGCCGACCTCGGGGTGGTTGAAGTGCTTGGTGCCTGGGCGGTGGGCGCGGACGTCGTAACGCTCCCACAGCCGGGCGAAGTCCTCGCTCTTGAGCAGGAGTTCACCGACGAGCTGGGCGAGGTCGGGGGCGTCGGGGTCAGTGCCGGCCAGGGCCCGCAGGCGCGCGACGCAGCCGCGGATGCGCGTCTCCCACTCGGGGAACAGGTCGCGGGCCGAGGGGTGCAGGAAGTAGTAGCGGGCGAGGTTGCGCTGCCTGGCCGGCCAGCTGTCGAGGCCCGCGTACAGATGCAGGCCGCCGGGGTTGGCCGCGAGCACGTCCAGGGTGCGGCTGAGGACATAGGCGGGGCTCGGCCGCAAATTCTCCAGCAGCAGCTTGATGCCGGGCCGCACCGCGCGGCTCGGCGCGGCGGGGAGTTCGGGGGCGTTCCGGGCGGCGCGGGCCGCCAGTTGACGCAGGTGTTCGTGCTCGTCCCCGTCCAGGCGCAGCGCGCGGGCGAGGGAGTCGACGACGGCCGGGCTGGGCCGGGTCTCCTTGCCGCGTTCCAGGCGGGTGTAGTAGTCGATGCTGACCCCGGCCAGGGTGGCCAGCTCCTCGCGGCGCAGTCCCGGGGTGCGGCGCAGCCCGGGACCGGCGGGGAGGCCGACCTGCTCGGGGGTGAGCTGGGTGCGGCGGGCGCGCAGAAACCCCGCCAAGTCGTTGCTGTGCTGGTCAGGGCTCATGCAGTCAGTGTGCCAGGGGTGCTGAGTGATGCGGGGCGGCCGTGGGGGGCCGTGTCACTCCCTGGAACGCCGCTCCCCGGCATCGTCCGGCCTGCCATGGCAGGCACGGGGTCGCGACAGTGGCAGAGCCGCAAGGGATCCGTCGATCCGGCGGCTCCCCGTTTCCACGGGCTGCGATGAACCAGCTTCCACGAGCTGCGAAGAGGCAGCCCTCCCGTCCTGAACGAAGGCAGAACACAGCATGCGCACCACTACCCTGGGCATCCACGGACCGCAGGCCGGCGTCATCGGCCTGGGCGCCATGGGGATGAGCTTCGCCTACGACATGGCCACCCCGCGCGACGAAGCCACCTCCGTCTCCGTCCTCCATCAGGCCCTGGACCTGGGCATGACCTTGATCGACACCGCCGACGTCTACGGCCCCTACACCAACGAGGAACTCGTCGGCCGGGCCCTGGCCGACCGCCGCGACCGCGCGGTGATCGCCACCAAGGTCGGCATGGAGTGCATCGACCCCACCGGCGGTCCCGGCGGTGCTCCGCTGGTCAAGCCCAACGGCCGGCCCGAGCACGTCCGCGCCGCCGTCGACGCCAGCCTGCGCCGCCTGGGCACCGACCACATCGACCTCTACCAGCTCCACCGCGTCGACCCCGCGGTCCCACTGGAGGAGACGTGGGGTGCCCTCGCCGAGGCCGTGACCGCCGGCAAGGCCCGGTACATCGGTCTGTCGGAGGTGAGCGTGGAGCAGATCAAGCGCGCCGAGGCCGTCCACCCGGTCACCACCGTGCAGTCCGAGTTCTCGTTGTGGAGCCGCGACGTCCAGGCCGAGGTGCTGCCCCACTGCAAGGAGCGGGGCATCGGCTTCCTGCCGTACTCGCCGCTGGGCCGCGGCTTCCTCCTCGGCCGCTTCAGCTCCTTCGAGGAGCTGCCGGAGAACGACCAGCGCCGGCGCCTGCCCCGTTTCCAGCAGGACACCCTCAAGGCCAACCTCGGCATCGCGACCAAGGTCCGCGAGGTCGCCGACCGGATCGGCGCCACGCCGGCGCAGGTCGCCCTTGCCTGGCTCGTCGCCCAGGGCGAGCACGTCGTTCCCATCCCCGGCACCAAGACGCCCAAGTACCTCGCCGACAACGCGGGCGGTGCGGACATCCGGCTGTCCCCGGCCGACCTCACCGACCTCGACGCCATCCCGGCCCCCGTCGGCGCCCGCTACTGAGGGCGGACACCGACCGGCACATCCCCACCACGAGGGCGCGGCATCCTGCCGCGCCCTCGTGGTGTGCCCCGCGTGAGGGACGCCCCGCGTGGCCGGATGTCCCGACCCGAAGCCGACCTGCCTCCGGCGTGGCGCCGCGGCACCGGATCGGCGTCGGTCGTCCGAGCAGACCCACGGCGGGTTGCGCTGGCTCCCGGCGGCCCGCGGGCAGAGTCTGGACCGTGGGCGCCGCCCCCACGCCGAGGCCCTTTGCGGACGGCCGTTGCCGGCCAGGCGTCCAGCGCGACACGGTTCACCCCGGGTTCATCTAACCACTAATAAAAGCTTGACAGGTTAGGTAGAGCGTGCTCGACTGGCATGTGTTAACCGCTCAAGTGGAAGAGAAAGGTTAGGCAGATGGCTCCTGGAACGATCCCCGCAGTTCACCACCGCACCGCCACCGTCAACGGCCTCGAGGTCTTCTACCGGGAGGCCGGCGCCCCCCAGGCACCCGTGGTCGTACTTCTGCACGGCTTTCCGACCAGCTCGCACATGTTCCGCCACCTGATCCCGGCCCTCGCCGACCGGTACCACGTGATCGCCCCCGACCACATCGGGTTCGGCCAGTCCGCGATGCCCGCACCGAAGGACTTCCCGTACACCTTCGACGCCCTCACCGAGGTGACCTCCGGGCTGCTCCAGCAACTGGGCGTCGGCCGGTTCTCGATGTACGTCCAGGACTACGGCGCTCCCATCGGCTGGCGGCTCGCCCTCGCCGACCCGGACCGCGTCACCGCGATCATCACGCAGAACGGCAACGCGTACGAGGAAGGGTTCGTCAAGCCGTTCTGGGACGGTGTCTTCGCCTATGCCCGCACGCCCGGGCCGGAGACCGAAGCGCCCCTGCGCGGTGCTCTCACCCTGGAGATCACGCGCTGGCAGTACGTGAACGGTGTCGCCGACCCGAGCCTCGTCAGCCCCGACAACTGGGTCCACGACCAGGCGTTGCTCGACCGGCCCGGCAACGACGAGATCCAGCTCAAGCTCTTCCGCGACTACCCCACCAACGTGGATCTCTACCCGCAGGTCCACCAGTACTTCCGCGACTCCCGGGTGCCTGTGCTCGCGGTCTGGGGCGCCAACGACGAGATCTTCGGCCCCGCGGGCGCCGAAGCCTTCCGCCAGGACCTGCCCGACGCCGAGATCCACCTGCTGGAGTCGGGACACTTCGCCCTGGAGAGCCACCTGCCGACCATCACCGAGCGCATCCGCGACTTCCTCGGCCGCGTCCTGTGAGGACCGAGGCCGCGGCGGCGCAAGCCCACCGGGCCCGTGCCCTGCCGCGGCCGGCATAAGGATTCGTCATGCAAGACGTCGTCCAAGGGGCCTTCAGGCCCGAACCCCGGGCCGTGCGCGCGGCCCGCGCCCTCGCGATGCGGGCCCTGGACGCCTGGGGCGGCTGCGGGCGCCGCGACGACGTCGAGCTCTGCGTGTCGGAACTCGCCGGCAACGCCGTCCGGCACGGCAGCCCCGAGAGCCGCGACTACCTGATACGCCTCGTCCGCCACCCCGACTGCCTCCACCTGGAAGTCCGTGACAGCGCCGCCCGGGCCGCAGTCCACACCCCGGCACCCTCCATGAGCGCCGAGCAGGGCCGAGGCATGCACATCGTCCGGCAACTCTGCGACAGCTGGGGCGTGCGGGCCGACGACACCGGACACGAAGGCAAGGTCGTCCGGACCTGCTTCCGCCGGCCCGAGGCAGCCGTCTCCCGCTGCTCGTGCACGCCCTGACGGGCACCGACCTCATCATCCCGACACCCGGAAGGGAACACGCATCATGGGACTGTCCTGGCAGCAAGGCCCCCTCTCCCCTGGCGCGATCGGGCACTTCCTCACCCCCGAGCCCCTGCCCGAGCGGCTGCTGTTCGTCGAGCCGTTGCGCCGCCGCATGCGCGTGAAGTTCGACGACGCCTGGATCGCCGACAGCGAGAACGTCGTCCTGCTGTACGAGCCCGGCCGTTACCCCGTCGCCTACTTCCCCCGCGCCGACGTCGACGAGCAGGCCCTGGTCGCGAGCGGAAAGACCACACACCACAAGGACCTCGGCGAGACCGCCTGGTACACCGTCAAGGGCGGCGACCGCACCGTGGAACGCGCCGCCTGGGAGTTCACCGCGCTGCCCGGCCACGCCGCCGAACTCCGGGACCGCATCGCCTTCGCCTGGCGCGCGATGGACTCCTTCTACGAGGAGGACGAGCGCATTCTCGGACACGCCGCGGACCCGTACCACCGCATCGACATCCGCGACACCTCCCGCACCCTGGAAGTCCGCCACGGCGGCACCGTGATCGCTCGCTCCGCACATCCCGTCGCCCTGTACGAGTCCGGCTTCGCCCCGCGCTGGTACGTCCCGCGCGCCGACATCGACGAGAGCCGCCTGCAGGCCGTCGAAGGACAGACCTTCTGCCCCTACAAGGGTCTGTGCGACTACTACGACATCGGCGACGCCCGCCGCGCAGCGTGGTCGTACCGCAACGCCTACACCGAAGTGGGACGCGTCAACGACATGGTGTCGTTCGAGCCCGACCAGGTCGAGGTCCACCTCGACGGCAAACGCCTGGAACCCGAGCCCGGTCAGAAGGTCATCTCCCACGGGATCGACCGCGGCCTGGACGCCGACGAGGTCAAGGCACGCTGACCGGGCACCGCCCCAGGGCGAGCCATGGACGCCGCCCGCCGGCTGGCGCAGCCGCGCATCGGACCGGGCTCGCGGGGATCGTCACCCCGCGTCGGGCCGAGGTGGTCTGCTGGACATCCTGATCTTGATGTTGTTCTCGCCGTGCCGGCCGACTTCGTGCAGGCCCAGGCGCCGGTAGAGGGCAAGGGCCCGCCGGTTGACGGCGAGAACGTCCAGGGTGAGGTCCCGCCCCTGTCGACGGGCCTGTCGCAGAAGCTCCTGGATGAGTCCGCCGCCGATGCCCCGCGCCTGGAAGTCGGGGTGGAGCTCGATCCGGCCGAGGTAGATCTCCGCGGGCCCGTGCTCGACGTGGAGCATGCCGGCATCGGCGCCGTCGACGGTGATGATCTGCCAGCGGCCGGGGGCGAACACGCGGGTGTGGAGCACCCGTTGGTCGTCCTCGTCCCATCCCCAGATCTGCGTGACGTAGGCGCCCATGGCCGCCTTGTGCAGCTGGAAGCAGTACTCCTCGTCCGCGGCGGTGGTCGCCCGCAGGCCGATGACGCTCACTCGGCCTGCTCCCGGGGCCGCTCGACGTTCTGATCGGGCTCCGGGACGGGCAGGGAGCCGCCGGACCGCAAGCCGTGCAGGTGGACCATGGGGGAGCACCTCGCTGATCTTCGTGAAGCGACCGTTCCTCTCAGCGAAGGATGTCCGAGAAGACGGCGGCGGTAACCAGGGGCCGTCGCCGACCGGCCGGGAGCCTCGGCATCGAACCTGGTCACGCCGTGACCGTCGGCAAGGCCCTCCATGAACGCACAGGCCCACGCGCGGCGGTCCTCCGTGGCTCGATCGGCAGAGCGTGCCCTCCACGCACGCACGCCCCCTCGACGACCGGCCGGCTGCCGGTGTTCAGGAGTCCGGAGCCGCCTCGATGCCCTCCCTGTCCGAGGAGGGCCACACGTACGGCAGGTCGTCCGGAACCCCGGGGAAGGCGTGCGCGTAGATGTCGCGGTCCTTGCGGACGAGCGCGGACCGATGACTGAGGTGGAAGGCCTCGTCGCCGAGCCAGGGCGGCAGCTCCCCGGCGGCCGCGAGAGCGCGCTGGTCGCGGACGGCCGCGCCCGGCCGGCACGCGGCGTACCCGGCGACCAGCGATGCGGCGCAGCTGTCCTGGTGCCCGCGCTCCCGCCAGACCCGGCAGACCTCGAGGCCGTAGCGGACCAGAGCCTCCTCGTATCCGCGCCACATGCGCACGGCCGGGTGCCGCCGCCAGCCGTAGCCGGGGACGGTCAGGCCCCGCAGCACCTGCAGCGCCTCGACCCGCTGCTTGCCCAGCCGGCGCCGGTCCAGCAGAAGGGCGGAGCCGCGGAAATCGGCCTCGGGCAGGAATGTCTGCATCAGCGTCGTCCTCGTCGCCACGGATCCCGGAGTCGCCACGGACCTCCGGTGTTGCCATGGCCTCCCGGAGTTGCCACGGGCCCTCGGAGTCGCCACGGATCCCCGGAGTCGCCACGGACCTCCGGTGTTGCCATGGCCTCCCGGAGTCGCACGGCCCCCCGGAGTCGCCACGCACCCCCGAAGGCAACGGGTGCCCTGCCGCACAGCGGGCGAACCGCCCCGGGCCGCTTCATGTGCGCGCATCCGCGATGCGGGCACCTTCGCGCGCGACACTCGCTTAGTAATGGGTTGAAAGGGAAGTCGGAGGTGCACAGCCCGCCGCCGACCGACCCGCGGGGTGGGTCGGTTCCGGGTGAGGCAGTAAGTGGCCCGCCCGTCACCCGAGGAGTGCCGTGACCGTTCGCATCGGAGTGGAAGAGGAGTTCCACGTCGTCGAGGTGGAGACGGGCCGGCTCGTGCCCCGGGCCGGCACCGTGCTGGAAGGGCTGCCCGGAAGGACTTTCACGACCGAGTTGCAGCAGACGACGGTGGAGTCGAACAGCGGCGTGCACACGTCTCTCGACGGCCTGTACGGCGATGTCATCGGCACCAGACGCCGGCTCGACGCCGCGGCGACCGCTCACGGGCTGGCCGTGGTCGCCACCGGAACGGTGCCGCTGGCCCGCACGGGGGACACACGGCCCACGGCCGGGCAGCGCTATCGCCGCATGGTCGAGGAGTACCGCATGATCGCCGACGAGCAGCTGATCTGCGGAACCCATGTCCACGTCGACATCCCCGACCGCGACCTGGCGGTGCGCGTCATGTGCGAGGTGTCGCCGTGGCTGCACGTCCTGCTGGCCCTGTCCGCCAGCTCTCCCTTCTGGCTGGGCGCCGACACCGGATACGCCAGCTGGCGGACCATGGTGTGGCAGCGCTGGCCCACCGCGGGACCCCCGGGATGCTTCGCCGACGCCGCCGAGTACGACGCCGCTGTGCAGTGCCTCGTGGACTCCGGCGTCATCAGCGACGCCGGGATGATCTACTACGACATCCGGCCCTCCGCCCACCAGCGGACCCTCGAACTGCGCATCTGCGACGCCTGCCCGCGCGCGGAGACGGTCGTGCTGATCGCCGGACTCTTCCGCGCCCTCGCGACCGAAGCCCGCGAGCGGCTGGAGACGACAGACGTCCCCGCCTGCGCGGGCCGCCACGAGTGGCTGCGCGCCGCCGCCTGGCGGGCCGCGCGCTCGGGCCTGGAAGGAACCCTCATCGATCCCGCGAGCCGCCGTCAGGCACCCGCGGCGCAGGTCGTCCGCAGCCTGCTGCTCCGGGTGCGCCCGGCGCTCGAGGCCGCCGGCGACTGGCCCACGGTCCGCGACCTCA